>NZ_JANLVV010000003.1:0-49283 GCF_031364185.1 Salinibacterium sp.
CGCCGATCGCCCTGAAGCGTCGACTGCACGGCCTCGCGGAAGGGGCCGTAAAACGCCGAGGCGTACTTCGCGGCGTAACCGAGTAAGGCGGTTTCGGTAAAACCAGGGGAATCAAGGGCGTTCCGCACTGCTGCCACCTGGCCGTCCATCATGCCGCTCAGACCCAGAAGCTGCGATCCGGCCTCGGCCTGGGCCACCCCCATGTCTCGGTAGCGCTCAAGAGAGGCGTCGTTGTCAACCCGGCCACGGGCATCCAGCACGCCGCAATGGCCATGGTCGGTGAACTCGTCCAGGCAGAGATCGGTTTGCACCACCAGGGCATCGCCGGCCTCGGCAACCGCGGCTCGCGTGGCGAGGTTCAGGATGCCCTCGGGATCGGTTGCCCCGCTGCCCAGGGCATCCCTGTGCTCGGGAACACCGAACAACATCACGCCGCCGACGCCCAGCGCGGCCGCCTCGGCAATCGCCCGACGCATCGAGTCGAGGCAATGCTGCACGACGCCGGGCATCGACGAGATCGGCAGCGGCTCGCTGAGGCCCTCACGCACAAACATCGGCAGGATCAGCTGGGAGGGATGCACGCGAGTCTCGGCCACCAGCCGGCGCATCGCGGGGCTCGCTCGCAGGCGACGCGGGCGGATGATCATGACACTCCCATCAGGGCCGCGGCGCCGAGGTCGAAGAGTTCTTGCCCAACCCTCGCGGCGATATCGGCGGCCGGGTCCCGGGTGTCCGAGACGTACAACGCGTGCGAGCTTGTCAGGCGCTGGGCGCCATCGGCCGAATAGACCCGCGCCGAGAGAAACAGCATGCCGTCATCGACGACGCCGTGCGCCCCCACCGGAGCGGAGCATCCGGCCTCGAGAATGGCCAGCACCGCCCGTTCGGCTTCGACGATGATGCGGGATGTCGCGTGGTCGAGCCCCGTCACCAGCTTCTCATCACCGGCCCGAACCTCGAGTGCCAGGGCGCCCTGGCCCGGCGCGGTCGGCCAGCCGTCGAGCCCGAGGTACTCGGTGATCGCATCGAGTCGGCCCAGTCGGGTGAGGCCGGCCGCGGCCAGCACCACGGCGTCGAGTTCGCCGTCGACTACCTTACGCAGGCGAGTGTCGACGTTGCCACGGATGTCGACCACATCGAGATCCGGCCTGCGGGCGCGCAGCTGGGCCAGCCGGCGGGGAGATCCGGTGCCAACGCGGGCACCCTGGGGCAGGGTGTCGAGGGTCAACCCGTCGCGAGCGCAGAGGGCGTCGCGGGCATCCACTCGCTTCGGAATGGCCGCAATACTGAGGCCCGGTTCCGGCGCCGTCGGCAGGTCTTTCAGCGAGTGAACGACGAGGTCGCAGCGACCGTCACGCAGCGCCTCACGCAGCGCACTGGCGAACACACCCGTTCCGCCGAGGCTCGCGAGGGATTCGGTCGACCGGTCACCTTCGGTGCTGATCGGGACGATTTCGCATTCGATACCCGACTTTGTGGTCAGTGTGGTGGCTACCGACGTGGTCTGCGCCAGTGCGAGCGCGCTGCCCCTGGTGCCGATGCGCAGCACAGCCGCCATTACGGAGCCAGCCCCGCCACCGCCGGCTTGAAGCCCAGCCGCACGTTCTCGCAGCAGCCGGTCCGACACACGTCGTACCAGGGGCCGAGCGCGGTCAGCGCCGGGCGATCAACGGTCGGGATGCCATCACGACGCTCGAGCACCAGGTCGACGAGACCCGACACGAACGCGGCATGCACCCCGGGCGTAGGCACACGCACCGCGAAGACACCGTGCTCCCGTGCCGTCTCCATCGCCTCCGTGTCGAGATCCCACTTGACCTCCATGTGATCGGAGATGAAGCCGAGCGGCACAATGACAACGGCCGTGATGCCCTCGGCCGCGAGCGCGCTGATTCGGTCGTTCACGTCGGGCTCGAGCCAGGGCTGGGTGGGCGGGCCGGAGCGGGACTGGTAGACGAGATCCCAGGGGACGGCCTGATCCTGAGCCGCGATCACCACCTCGGCGACCGCAAGATGCTGTGCCGCGTACGCGCCGTCCGGTCCGAAGCCGCGCTCCGGAGGGCCCGAGCGATCGGCGTCGCTTGAGGGGATGGAGTGGGTAGAGAAGAGGATGTGAGTCTGCTCGGGCGCGATGCCCTGCGCCGCGACATCCATCAGCCCCTGCCGGACGCCCTGGATGAAGGGCTCGACGAAACCGGGGTGGTCGAAGAACTGGCGCACCTTATCGATCTGCAGCACGTCGACGAGACCCGTCTCGTCAAGGGCGAGTGCGTAATCCTCGCGGTACTGTCGGCAGCTGGAGTAGGAACTGTATGCGCTTGTACCTACTGCGATGAGTTTCGTAAAGCCGCGCTCGTTCGCCTCGGTGAGTGCGTCGCGCAGGTAGGGAGCCCAGTTTCGATTGCCCCACAGCACCGGCAGATCGATGCCGCGCTTGGCAAGCTCCGCCTCGAGCGCCGCCTTCAGCTCACGATTCTGGTCGTTGATCGGACTCACCCCGCCGAACGCGCGGTAGTGGTGGGCGACCTCTTCGAGCCGCTCCTCGGGGATGCCGCGACCCCGGGTGACGTTCCTCAGAAACGGGATGACGTCATCCTGACCCTCGGGCCCGCCGAAGCTGGCGAGCAGGATCGCGTCGTATGCCACCGCCTCTTCGACGTGTTTGGGGCCCTGCTGGGCGGCGAGGGTGGCATTTCGTACGAGCGGGGCCGCCCCGTTGGTCATGGTCATGACAGCACCTCGGCAATCTCGGCCAACGTGATGCGGCGACCGGTGTAGAACGGCACTTCTTCGCGCACGTGCAGGCGGGCCTCCGTCTGGCGCAGCCGGCGCATGAGATCGACCAGGTCAACCAACTCGGGGGCCTCGAGCGCGAGAATCCACTCATAATCCCCGAGCGCGAAACTGGCTACAGTGTTCGCCAGTACCTGGCGATACTCGCTGCCCTTGAGGCCGTGGTCGCCGAGCATCGCCCTGCGTTCCTCGTCGGGCAGAAGGTACCACTCATAGCTGCGGACAAACGGATACACCGTGAGCCACGTCTCCGGCTGCTTATCGAGCATGAACGCCGGCAGGTGATTGGCGCTGAACTCGGCATCACGGTGTACACCCATGGCGTTCCAGGTGGGCAGCAGGCCGCTGAGCTGACGACTCCGTCGCAACTCCCGGAGGGCCCACTGAAGTTTCTCGGGCTCGGCGCCGTGCAGCCAGATCATGAGGTCGGCATCCGCTCTCATCGACGACACGTCATAAAAGCCGCGAACAGTCACCCCGGCGTTCTCTACCGCGGCTACCGCCTTGCGCACTCCGCCGCCAGCGGAAGGGAATTCCGGGTTGCGGCGAAGCACGGCCCAGAGGGTGTAACCCAGGGGCTTGTTGGCGGAATCTGCGACAGGCGGGGGGGCGCTCTCAGTCATGTCTCTATCCTCCCTTTACCGCTGTCCGTTAGCGAATCCTCGGCCTCACAGACCGCTGTGAGTTCGGCGGGAGGTTGGTTGACCAACTGAGCTTGGTCGACATGACTGAGCAAGTGAATGTGCAGGATGCGAAGACCAGGCTCTCCGAGATACTCAGTCGGGTCGAACAGGGTGAAGAGATCGTCATCGCCCGCTCGGGAACCCCGATTGCCAGGTTGAGCGCCGTAGGGGAGCGGCCTCGACGGGATTTCGGGTTCACCCCCGCGTTCGCACTCTCCGACTCGTTCTACTTCGACCCGCTACCCGACGATGAACTGACGCTCTGGGAGGGTAAGTGAGATATCTGCTCAACACCCACACATTCCTGTGGCTGGTTAGCAAGCCCGGTCGGATCCCCGGGAGCACGCTCGACCTGCTCGGGGGTCGTTCCCACGAGCTTCTCGTTTCGGCGGTAAGCGCGTTCGAGCTGTGGACGAAGTACCGCCTCGGGAAGTTGCCCGAGGCCCAGCGCGCACTGCTCACCTACGGCGATCTCGTGGCCAGGTTGGGTGCGGTCGAACTGCCGATCTCCCGTCACCCTGGGCTGGTCGCGGGCGAGCTGGCCTGGGATCACCGCGATCCCTTCGACCGCCTGCTCGCCGCCCAGGGGCTCACCGAGAGCCTCACTCTGGTTTCTGCAGACCCGGCTTTCGCGACCCTCGGCGGGCTGCAGACGGTATGGGGTAGTCAGGAACCGGTGGGCCGGTGACACACAGCCACACGTGGCCCATCACATCAGAAAGGCTCTCCGGCCCGAAACCACCCGGTATACGTGAAGGCGCTCATCCCGAACTTCGCCGCGCTTTGCGGCTGTCTTATCTGCCAAGGAGAACCCCGTTCACGAAGATAATCGCCGGGAATGTCGCGGTGAAGGCCCAAAAAAAAGTATCGAGCCCTATAAGGAGGACTGTTCCGAGGTGGAGCATAGCCCCGGCAAACAGTAGCGCTATCAGCAGGCCTGGAGGGGATACGACGGTGATGGGAAAAACGATTTCGACGAATATGACTGACCATCCGATAAGGCTTCCCACCCACGGACGTCTCGTAAGTAAGGCCGCGGCTCTGACGTCTCCGTACGTAGCAGTGTTGAGAACGCTATGTAATGCCGATCCTTCACGCCACCGTGCGTTGGAAATCTTCGATATTCCCGCGGCAAAATATGAGAGCAGGGCCTGCGCTGCGATGAAGTACAACCCCACGGGTTGGAAGGGGCTCGACAGGGGGAGCAGAAAGGTGAATGCCACTCCCGCAAGGATGATGGAAGATATTTGGTTGGAACCATCTTTTCCATACCGAATTTGGTAAGCCAAGAAGAGGCTGGTGAGCAAGATTATCGCCGCGTAACTTGCGTAAAGCAGGTCGCTCTGAAAGGGAACTATCAGCGCTATGGAGCAGACGATTCGAGCTATCAGGACACTGCGTAGCCAGACTATTCCGCTCTGACCGACCAGCCAGCCACGTGATCGACCGTGTGTGCTGTTATGAACCTGCCTGCTATTCCAATCGAACAGCCCAGCGGAGCGGAATTCCTTAAGACTCCACAACAGTTGCAAAGAGCCCTGAAGAATGCCGATACCCACGATGATTGCGGTAAGTCTTGCTGCGCTTTCGATTGTCAACATGGCTATGCGACCGGGTGTGCCAGCGAATAAAACCGGACACAGGGAACCGATGCTCCGCTTGACCCGCGTGTTTCGACCACAGCGAACTGGTACGCCGACTGCGTCGATAGTGAATCTCCGAGTCGCTGGCGTGCAACGTCAAGCAAGATTATGTATGGCGCGGTGAATTGAAGCCGCTCCGCAGAATACTGAGCGCTGGAGAGCGCCAGCAGTTGGAATAATTCGATCATCCCCTCTCGGTAGCGTTTTCGAGGGTTCCACAGGGGATAGAGAATTCCTCTGGGGGATAAGTTCAACTCCAACCATGGTCCCATCCCCGTTTTGTCGTCACGACTGCGATAAATGAAGTGGTAGTTGCTTGCACCGGGATCTGGCGAGAAGAATGACCACCTCGGTATCAGGCTGAACCGGTCAAACCGTGAAATTAAGCGGCTCAACTCATTCCTTTGTTGAAATACGACTGTCAGCAGGAACCAGACGGCGAAAACGACCAGCCCCGTGATCCCGAGAATTGAGGTTGCAACATCAATCGTCATGTGAACTCCTGAGATCAGTTCGGTCGGTGCACAGTTTGTAACGGAGGCGCCTCGACCTGCTACCTCGCAAGGAGATCGCTTCCCGACGGGCTGTCATGCAACTTCCGATGAAGAGGAAATGCTCATCAAAGTTTCCGTCGTGGCGCCCGGGCGGCGGCTGCAACCATTCGGTAGGCCCGAAGCGCTTCCAACGTCTGCGCAGATCGATCATTGAGGGGAGCAGCCGCAAGCTCCTCGTCCATGCCCTCTACGTCGCAACGAATGGCCGAGCCGCCGTCGGTAACAATCCAGTAGTCGTGAGGTTCGACAGGCGTGATGGCGCTGCTAAGGCTTGCTAGTTCACGATCGGTAAGTCTGATGGCCATCTGCGTTCCGTCATTTCTGCTGGATAACACGATCGACGCGCCGCCCGAGACCATCCAGAATGATTCGTCGATGCCGATGCTCGGGCGGACCGCTCAAGGAGAGGTGAATCGCGCCGGGTCAGCTACCTAAGTTCTATTCCGAGAATCAGCTTTCGTCAACCATGAAAATCGAAGCGCCTGGCGCCCGAGGATGAACTGAAGCTGTGGGAGGGCAGAGGAGATCTCTGCTCGGGGATCGCTCCAACGCACTACTCGTTTCGGCGGTGAGTGCGTGTGAGCTGCCGACGAAGCACTGCAGTGGCACGCTGTCCGGACCCAGCGGTCGCTGCTCGCCGCCCAAGGACACACCGAGAACGTCGCCCTCGTTTCTGCCGGCTCGACCTTCGCGACCCTGGTCGGCCTGCGCACAGTGTGGCGGTAGGGCAGCTGCGAGCGGTGGACGGAACCTCCATGGTCAGATCATCTGGGTCGATCGAGAAGGGGAGGCTTAAGCTGGGTGTGTGGCACGAACCCAGTGGGACCTGATCGTGGTGGGCGCCGGTCCGGCGGGCTCAGCGGCGGCGCGCGCGGCCAAGCTGGCCGACTCTGATGCCCGAGTGCTGGTTATTGATCGCGCACCTCTCGGCCGGGACAAGGTATGCGGCGATGGAATCGCACCACACGCCGTTGCGGAACTCGAAGCCCTCGGCGTAGACGCGGTACGGCCTCAAGAACACGTCGGTATGGTGCGGCTGATCGGTCCGGATGGCGGAGCCGCGCAGGCGCTCACATCCAGCCCCGGGTACGTTGTGCCCCGCGCTGTGTTCGACGCCCGGCTTCTGACCTCCGCGCTGGACGTTGGAGTCGAATTTGTTCAGTCGAAGGTTGCCACCGTGACGCAGGATAAGCGCTCCGTCACGGTCAACGATCGCTGGACGGCCAGCCACGTGGTGGGGGCAGACGGCAGCAACTCGATCGTGCGTCGCCATACCGGCCAGTCACCGAATCGTGGTAGGGCGATGGCGGTTGCGATCCGTGGTTACGCACCCACTCCCGCCGGAGCAGCGGACGAGCTGGTCATCCGCTGGGACACTCAACGGGCTGGCGGATTGTGTTACGCCTGGGCTTTCCCTACCGCCGACGGCACCACGAACATCGGCTACGGCCTCTCCTCGTCAGCTGCCGACCACAGCCGCGCATACCTGGAACGCCGGCTCGGCGAATTACTGCCCGACTATTCCCTGGGTGGTGTCAAGCTGACCGGTCACACCCTGCCGCTCACCGTGTCCCGCCCGGACCCCGCTCTGGGGAGGGTGTTGCTGGTGGGGGACGCCGCGAGTCTGATCAACCCGTTTACGGGCGAGGGCATCTATAGCGCGATTGCGTCAGGGGCGCTCGCCGGTCGCGCCGCGATTGAGAATCCGGATGCGGCCGGCCTTCGCTACGAGTCCGCCCTTGCCGCCCGATTCTCCCGCCAACATCGTCAAACCACCGCGCTGTACCGCATTATCGACGCGCCCAAAGTTCTCAATACCGTGGTTCGCGCGGCCGCTGCTGACAGCGGGCTCTTCGACCGGCTGCTGGATGTCGGCCTCGGCGATGCTGCATTCCGGTGGCGGGATCTGGCACGCTTCGGGCGATTCGCTTTCTGAATCGTGGGTTCACGCTCGATTGGCGGCCCAGGCAGCGGACGCACACCCACGCGTGAGATGCAGCAAACGCATGGTTCCGACGCCCCGAACACCGACGATTGCCGCACCTGAATCCGACGCTCAACCCATAGCGGTTGTGAGGACTGCGGTCTCACGGCTCAGTCGGCATCAAGGGGCCCTCCGCTTTTCCGGCTTAGGCCTCGAGCAGCTCGTGCGCGACGACTTCGGCCTGGCGAATAACTCCCGCCAAGCCCGAGCCCGCCACCGTCTCACCGACGATGACGATGCCGTCGCCGACGGGGTGCGGGCCGGATGCCGCCGGCCGGAGCCACTCGACGCGAGCGAAGTCGATCACGCTCGAGTCGTCGAGCTGCACGCCGAGCAGGGCGCAGGCATCGAGCCGCGCGGTGGTGTGCAGCGCCTCAGGTTCCACGTCATAGGACAACCGCAGCACGTGCCGGCCCCCGGCACGCTCGCGCAGCCAATCCCATTTCGCTGTCGCATGGGTGAGGGCGCGCGCGCTGGTAGCGGTGGCGCCGTCCGCGACGAGCAGCCCTGTTCCGCGAGGTGCGGCATCCAGCTCCGGTGAGTCGACGACGAGGGTGGCAAGCACGATGCGGCGGCCTGCCGAAGGGTCGACCGGCGCCGCCATGATCACCACCCCCTTCAGGTCGGCTGGCGAAACCCGACGGCCCAACTGCACCTGCACCCCGTAGGTCTCGAGGTCGGCGCCGAGCTCGGTCGCAAGACGGTGGATCCCACCACGGATGCCCGCCACGGCCGAACCCGCGGGCGCGGCATCCCTCATGAACCTGACGGCCGCCGCAAGGGATCCCTCTCGCGCCAGCGCGGCGCGCAGCCCCGGCGCCGCACGGTCGAGCTGCATCTCATCCGGATGCATCGAGTGCACCCCGTGCACCACGGGAGCGACGAGTTTCTCGAGCACCCCGGAGCCCATCCGGCGTCTCACAAGCGCGCCGAGAGTCAGCGACTTTCGAGCCCACAGTGAGGGGATGATCGCATCAAGTTCGGCGCGGAGTGCGGCACGCTGGCCGATGACGGCGATCACGTCCGCCGCCAGTGGGGTGCCGGGAATTCCCAGCACGTTAGTGGCGGGCAGCGGCACTGCCGGCCCCACGGCGGGCTGAAGCCAGGCTCCGCCCGCCGTCGGGGTGACGATGTCGTCGCCGAGGCCGAGTTCAGCGGCAAGGTCTGCGACGGTTCCCCCTCGGGTGGCGAAGCTTTCGGCACCGGCGTCCAGGTCTATTCCTCCGACAGTATGACGCGCGACCGTGCCACCGAGGTGATCTGATGCCTCGATCAGGGTGACGGCGCGACCCGCCATCGCCAAGCGGCGCGCGACGACCATCCCCGCGATGCCGCCGCCCACGACAGTGACATCGGCGCTGCCGGGCTCAGCCACCATGCACGAGCTCAACGACGCGGGTAAGCACGTCCGGGTCCGTATCGGGGGGCACGCCGTGGCCGAGATTGACAACATGGGAGGGTGCGGCGCGCCCGCGATCCATGACATCACGCACGTGAGCTTCAAGCACATGCCACGGCGCGCCGAGCAGGGCCGGGTCGATGTTGCCCTGCAGTGGCACGTCGCCGCCAAGCCTGCGCGACGCCTCATCCAGCGGGATGCGCCAGTCGACTCCCATGACATCGGCACCGATGGCGTGCATAGCCTTGAGCACCTCGCCGCTGCCGACACCGAAATGCACCTTGGGCACGTCGAACCCGCGAAGGTGCGATAACGCGCGCTGGGAATGCGGCGCCACCCGGCGTACGTACTGTTGTTCGCTGAGCGAGCCGACCCACGAGTCGAACAACTGCGCGGCAGATGCTCCCGCCTCGACCTGCGCTTTCAGGAACTCTCCCGACACGTCGGCGCACCAGTTGAGTAGCGTCGCCCAGCTGTGCGGATCCGAGTACATCATCGTGCGGGCGCGCTGCTGGTCTTTCGACGGCCCGCCTTCCACGAGGTAGGAGGCGAGAGTAAACGGGGCCCCGGCAAATCCAATCAGCGGTGTGTCGCCGAGCTGCGCCACGGTGAGGGCGACGGCGCGACGGATCGGGTCGAGGGCCGCGGGGTCGATCGGTCGCAGCGCCGCTACATCCGAGGCACTGCGTATCGGATTGGCAATAACCGGACCGCGACCGGCCACGATCTCGACGTCGATTCCTGCCAGTTTCACGGGAATCACGATGTCGCTGAAGAAAATGGCCGCGTCGACCTGGTGGCGCCGCACGGGCTGGAGAGTAATCACACTAGCGAGTTCGGGTGTCAGGCAGGCATCCAGCATGGCGTTTCCGGCCCGGATTTCGCGGTATTCCGGAAGCGATCGCCCGGCCTGGCGCATGAACCATACCGGGGTCGTCTCCGGCCGGTCGCCACGGTAGGCCCGAATGAGCGCTGAGGTGCCGGTTCGGCCGTCGCTGAGGGGATGATCGCTTGACAGAGGCACGGGGTTAACATTAGGACGTGCTCCTGTGCCTCAGCTCGAACCATCGCAACGCGAGTTTCGAGATCCTCGAGAGCCTGTCGCTGGCCGCTCCGGGCGCCACACGGGCCCTCCTCGGGTCGAGTGCCGTTATGTCTGGCGCTGTAGTTCTTGCTACCTGCAATCGTTTTGAGGCCTACCTCGACATCGATGGGCCTCTCACCGCCGATGCTGGATTGGCGGTGGCATCCACTCTCTCGGCGCTGAGCGAGGCCAGCGGGCTGTCTACCGACGTATTGCGCGAGTCGATCACCATTCATGAGGGCCCGGATGTCGCCGCGCACCTCTTCTCTGTTACCTCCGGGCTCGAGTCGGTCGTGGTCGGCGAGGACGAGATCGCGGGGCAGGTCGGGCGCGCGCTCGACCGGGCGCGGAGCGAGCACACGACCAGTCGGGATCTCGAGCGACTGTTCCAGCGGGCCACCCGCACCAGCCGCGGAGTGAAGAACCTGACCTCCATTGGCGGTCGTGACCGGTCACTGGTGCGACTCGCCCTCGAACTCGCATCCAGCCGCGTGGCTGACTGGTCGACGGCCGCGGTTCTCATCGTTGGTACCGGTCAGTACGCCGCCACCACGGTGGCCGCCCTTCGCGATCGCGGCGCTCGTGATATCCGTGTCTTCAGCCGCACGGGCAGGGGGCCGGCGTTCGCCGCCAAGCACGGCGTCACCAACAGTGTCGACTTCGATGTCGACATCGTGATCGCGTGCACTGCCAACACCGTTCTCGGGCCCGACTACTTCACGGGAACCTCACGTCGCCTCGTGATCGACCTCGGACTGCCCCGTAACATCGAACCGTCGGTCGCTGGCATCCGGGGCGTGGAATTGCTCGACCTCGAAACGGTTCGCCTCCATGCCCCGCTTGACGCCCTGTCTGCGCATGATGACGCCACGGCAATTGTGAGGTCTGCTGCGGCAGAGTTCACCTCTGAACGCGAGATCGAGCCAGCGATCGTCGCGCTTCGTACTCATATTTTCGAGTTGCTCGACGCCGAAATCGCCAGGGCGCACTCACGCGGCGCCAGCGACGAAACCGAATCGGCCCTGCGGCACCTCGCCGGAGTGCTGCTGCATGGTCCCTCGGCGCGCGGTCGAGAACTGGCGGTCGGCGGCAGAGCGTCTGACTTCGCCGCGGGGCTCGAAGCTGTGTATGGCATCACTTCCGTGGCGGCACCACCCATCGAGAGTGCGGAATCGGCGTGATTCGCCACGAGTTCGTCGGCCCTATCAAAACCGATCGACTCGCACTGAGGTTGATGACCCTGGCCGACCACGATGATGTATTTGAGTGGATGTCAAACCCGGAAGTAGCCCGTTATCAGCTCTACGAACCCCGGACGCCCCTACAGGTAGCCGATCACATCGCAAAAGTCGCGCAGGCCACCACCCTGGTCGCAGATGGTGACTTCATCGAGCTGGGTGTCGTACTGCCCGCTACGGCAGAAGAACGCGATCGTGTCATTGGGTGCATCTACTTCTCGCTCAAGCGCACGGATGACCTCACGGCGGAAATCGGCTGGTCCTTTGCCGTGACGCACCAGGGCAGAGGGTATGCGACCGAGGCGGCGAGCGCCGTGCTCGATTTCGCGTTCTCGGATCTTGCGCTTCATCGGGTCTATGCCGAGCTCGACCCACGCAACACCAGTTCAGTGAGATTGTGCGAGAGGCTCGGGATGCGACACGAAGCGCACTTCGTCGAAGACATGATGTTCAAGGGCGCCTGGGCAAATACGGGCGTTTATGGCATTCTCGACCGGGAGTGGGCCGCGCACCGACGGCACACCAGCTAGCTGAGTGCTACGACTGGGTGTGTGCCCGGCCGGTACGAGCAGCATGCAGCAGACCGGCGATGCCCAGAAAGGTGAACGCCCCGGCGAAGCTGAAGGCGCTGGCGGCGGCGACACCGGCGAACGCGAGGTCGCCGGTGGTCACCGTACCGGCCACGGCGACGGCTGAAAGGCTCGCCGCAAGGGCAAGCGTGCTTGCGGTGGCGATGAACTTCTGGAACATGTGGATCTCCTGGGGTGGGAGTTCGCTCACCACGACTCTGTGAACACAGAACGGGTGAATACAGATCGGGTTCTGCGTGCAGAGAGTCGGGTAATCGAGCGCCGTTCGGGAACTGGATCGGATTTCGGGGGTCCGATCCAGATCGGCGTGGATTTAGGATATTGTGTCCTCCCTTTGGAGGACAAGGGTACAACCTCACCCCAGAACGGGGGGTACTCATGTACCCCCCGTTCAGGGCGCCTCATGCTGGGGTGCTACTTGCTGGGGTGCTGCTTGCTCTGGGTCTTCCGACGGTGAGCTACAACCAGCCCAGCGAACCCGACGAATAAGAGCCCTCCGGCCAGGCTCAGCCCGGTGCCGAGCGCGGCTCCGGTGTAGGCCAGGGTTGGCGGGTTGAAGGGAAGGGTCGGCGGGTTGAAGGTCGGAGTGGTCGGTGGGAGTGGCAGCGTCGGTGGGTCGAAAGTGCACACCTTGGTTGGCGCCGCGAATGTCAAGACGACGGGGTTCTCCCAGTCAGGGTCGAGTCCGTCACCGGCACGAGCAGGGGCTGCCGTGATCGTCACAGCTGCGTAATTTGCCGGTGCCGCGTATGTTCCGTTTCGGATGCCCGAGACGCCGTTGACCGTCCACACGACCTCGCCCACTTCAGATCCCAGAGTGTAGGTGCCAGCCGCAGTGCAGGTGGGCTGCGTGGAGGAGGACGTCGGGGTCACCTGTGCCAGTGTCGGCAGCCCGCACGTCGGGATGTCAAGCTTGAAGGTTCTCCCCGCGGCTTTCACGTCGTACTTGCCGACGGTGGAGTCGAGTATTTGGACCGTGTCGGTTTTGCCGGAGGCCACCGTCCGGTCGTAATTGGGGAACGTGAATACCGTGAACAGCACCGGTCTCGTGCTCTTCGAGTTGTCAAAGGTCAGCGTCACATCGCGGCTCGAGACGAATTCGTCGTCGCTGGACGCGCTGGTCGCAGTCGGGCGGTCGGTCAACGGCAGCTCTTCATCGTCGACCGAGCAGGCTCCGAACGCCACGGTGGCGTTCGGCTCCTCGTTACAGGCGATGACACCGCCCGCGTCTCCCTCAAATGTAATGACCTGGTCGTCGTCGTTCGCGAAGTAGTAGTTCGGCTGCGGGGTCGCGGTGACGACATAGTCGCCGGTGACGGTATCGAACTTGACCACGTAGTCGATGCCCGTGGTCACCGCCGCGGACACCGTGGAGAGCACTCCACATTCGGTGGCGGTTGTCACGGCTGGAGCGACAGGAACTACCTCGTTGCATCCGGTGGGCTGGTTGAAAAAGGTCGGCCCCGGCCCCTTGAACCCCATCTGGTGCAGGAAGAACTCGTCGTACGGGTCGCTCGGACCGCTGAGGATGGCGGTCGGTTCTGGCTGCTCCGTGAACGACGCGTAAATATCTCCCTGGCCGCAGGTCATGTCGGCTTGGTAGGGGTACTCGCCCGCGACCTCGATTTTCTGCTTCTCATTGACGTACTGCACCTGGTCGCGCGATTGCGGCCACATATTGCCTGTTTTGTACTTCCAACTCGTCGCGGTGACCCAGAAGCCCTGGCACAGTTCGCCGGAGTCGCTCTCCTCGTTTGCGACCGTGATAACACCGCTGTTGGTCGAACCGTCATACGTGTAGCTCACCGCGGATGAGGGGATGCACTCGGGGGTCGGTACACACTCTTCGCCAGTCTGCTGGCGGTCGAGAACGCCCTCAAATGTCTGCGTGCTGCCATCGTCAGAAACACCCGTTCCAGCGGCAAAGACGTGCCCTTCGGATGCCGTGGCGGTGACCGAGTAGTTGTCTCCGTCGCGAGCGATGTCACCCCAGCTAGCATTGTCGATCCGACCAAGAATCAGCGCGGCCGCGACGTCACAGGTTGCGGCTGTGGTGCTGATTTCGGCCACGGCGTCCTCATCGGCCGGTGTGGCACACGTGCCAGAAACGGTGACCGGCTGGGATTGCTGGGAAATGAGGTGGCCCTCATCGTGGTTTGTCCACTGCACCTCCACGGTGAGCGAGTACGAGGCGCCCGGCACCGCGTTCGCCTGGACGGCCTCCACAAATCCCTCGCCCTTGACGGCGGCGCCGACGAAGGACGGCGTTACCACCGGCGAGTCCTGTCCATCCGAACTAAGCCGCTCGGTGACGACGGTGGCCGTCTCGGAGGCGTAGCCAATATCACCGGTCACTCGCCACGTGATGTCGAACTGCTGTGTATCGGGATTACACACGGCTGTGCCAGCGACGACCGGATGCGTCGCCTCCGCAGCGCCGGCGACGGCGACGAGAGAGAGGCTTGCGGCGATGGCAATGGTGCCACCGATGGCGAGGATTTTCTTGAACACGATCGATCTCCTGGGTGGGGAGTTCGGGCGCAACCAGTTTGGCCGTATACCGGGGGGGTACACGTCAGAATTCGGGAGAGCTCGACTGCACTGTTTCGGGGGACTGGAGTGAGTTTCGGGCTCACACCAGAGCAGCGCAAGATAAGAATACTGGTGCCCCCCGTTCGGGGACAAGGGTACAAAATCTCAGTACCTACTCCAAATGGGGTGCAGGCTTATCCTGCGCACGGTGCACATACTCCAAAAGGTCGATCCCGACGACGCGCATGGCCTCGAGCACGCGCATCCTGGTACCCAGGCTGTCGTCGGTGAACTGCACCGTGACGGCATAGGCAACAGCACGCACGCTGCCTCGAAGAGCACCGGCCTCAGCTCGGACTCCCGCGTCTGAGCCGGTCTTATTTACCAGGAGGGTGTTGTGGTCGGTGTTGCGATGCGCGAGCGGGTCGAGCCCGAAAGCTCCCGCAACCATCGACAGGTCGGTGTTCAATGCCAGCCAACCGAGCACGCGCTGGCTGGTGAGCGGGTCGACGATCTCATTGCGCGCGAGAGCTCCGAACAGCCAGCTGAGCTCGGCGGTGGATCCGACAGACAGCTGCGGCGCATCATCCGGACCCCGATCGTCACGCACGAGATCGAGCAAAGCAGTGCGCATGAGCCCCAGGGATTCCGTCCGGGCGCGGACGGCGGCGAGGCCCACATGCCTGAGCAGCACATTGGTGGCGAGGTTATCGCTGGTGGCCCCGACCAGAGTTGCCAGGTCTGTGATCGGCAGCGATGGTGCCTGCAGGTGCTGCCACAGGCCAGAGTCGCCGACCGCCTCTCCCGGGGTCTTATCGAGAAGCCCGAATCCCGAAGAATCCCGGGCTGTGAGCCGCGCAGAAACCTCGAGCAGCAACAGGATCTTGCCGATGCTCGCGGTCGGCAACACGATCCGATCATCGATGGCCAGTAGCGTCCTGCCCGTGTTCAGGTCGACGGCGCTGGCAGACACACGCGCGCCTTCATACGCAATTTTTCCGAGCGCTGTGAACGTGTTAGTGAAGTTCTCGACCCCACCGGCCGCTGAGTGTCGGGCCACTCGCGGTCCGTGAATTCGCGACCAGCGTTCCCGGGCGCGCACAGGATTTACCAAATAGTCACACGATCCTTCGGGTCGAGCCAGAGTGAGTCATCTTCAGTGACACCAAATGTCTCATAGAATTCGCCGATGTTGCGCACGATCTGATTGCACCGGAATTCGTTGGGGGAGTGCGGGTCAATCGATAGCAATCGAACGACCTCCTCATCCCGTGCCTTGAGCTGCCAGGCCTGCGCCCACGACAGGAAGAAGCGCTCGGCTCCGGTGAGCCCCTCCATGACGGGTGACTCGGCACCATCGAGCGCGATCAGGTAGGCGCGCCAGGCGATGGCGAGCCCGCCCAGGTCGCCGATGTTCTCGCCGATCGTGAGTGCACCGCTGACATGGTGTTCAGGCACCTGCAGCGGAGCGAGTGCGTCGTACTGCGCGATGAGTGCGCTCGTGCGTTCCTCGAATGCGGCACGGTCTGCTGGCGTCCACCAGTCCGTGAGCCGACCGTCGCCGTCGTACTTCGAGCCCTGGTCATCGAAGCCGTGCCCGATCTCGTGACCGATGACCGCGCCGATCGCGCCATAGTTGGCAGCGTCATCCCACGTCTCGTCGAAGAATGGCGACTGGAGGATTGCCGCGGGGAACACGATCTCGTTGAACCCCGGGTTGTAATAGGCGTTGATGGTTTGGGGCGTCATGAACCACTCGTCGCGGTCGAGCGGTTGCCCGATTTTGCCGAGTTCGCGCTGGAACTCGAACTCGCTGGTGGCCCGGATGTTTCCGATGAGGTCGGCGGCATCCACCTGGAGCGTGGAATAGTCGCGCCACTTCACCGGGTAGCCAATCTTCGGGGTGAACTTGTCGAGCTTCTCCAGCGCGCGTTTGCGGGTATCTTCTCCCATCCAGTCGAGAGCGGTGATGCTCTGGCGGTACGCCTCCACGAGGTTAGCGACCAGCACATCCATTGCCGTTTTGGCTGTCTCGGGGAAGTGTCGTGAGACATAGATGTGCCCGACAGCCTCGCCCAGCGCCCCCTCCACCAGCGAAACGCCTCGCTTCCACCGGGCGCGCATCTCGGGAGTGCCCGTGAGGGTTTTTCCGTAGAAATCGAAGTTGGCCGCGACGAAGTCGTCCGACAGGTACGAGGCGTTCGATCGGATGACCTGCCATGACAGCCAATCCCTCCACTTATCGAGATTCTCGGCGACGAGCACATGCGATAGCCCTTCGATGAAGCTGGGCTGGCGCACGACGACCTCATCGAATGAGTGCGCAGGCACGCCCATGGCGTCCAGCCACAGCGAGAGGTCGACCCCACCGACCAGCTCATTCGCGCTGGCCCATGACAGCAGGTTGTACGACTTCTCGCTATCGCGGGTGGCCACGTTGTCCCAGTGGTGCGAGGCGAGCTCGGTCTCGAGGGCGAAAACGCGCCCAGCCCGGGTTGCAGCGTCATCCAGGCCGGCCAGGGTCAGCATCCGCTCAAGATACTCCACGTACTTTTCACGGATCGCGGCCGATTTCTCCTCGCGGTAGTACGACTCATCCGGCAGGCCCAACCCGCCCTGTTCAATGAACACCAGGTAGCGCTCGGGCTGGCCGGGGTCGTTGTCGACAAATACCTGCACGAAGCCACTCGACCCACCCCGTTCCAGCCTGCCCAGCGTCGAGAGCAAACTGTCGATGGATGTCACGGCGGCAGCCTCGGCGAGCAATCCCGCAATCGGCTCGGCACCCAGCTCCTGCACCCGCGCCTCATCGAGGAAGCTCGCATACAGGTCACCGACCTTGCGCGCCTCCGTGCCAGGCGTCGCGGACTGCGACTCGACGATGATGTCCCGAACGGCGCGTTCGGCTTCTTCGGCGAGCACATAGAACGATCCGTAGCGTGCCTTATCGCTGGGGATGTCGGTGCGCGCGATCCACTTACCGTTGACGTGGCGAAACAGGTCGTCCTGTGGGCGAATCGACGAGTCAAGCTCCCGGATGTCAATGCCTGCGGTCAGAGTTCCGGCTGTGGGGGGAGTTTCTGGGCTCATAGGCCAAGCCTAATGAGCCGGACCGCTCGCCTACCGACTCCGAGTGGCACTGGGGTTGATAGCTTTATGAGTCGGCTGTCGGATCGATTCACTTGCTCACCTCATCAGCATCACGAAGGCCCCATGTCACGCACCCCTCCGCCCGGCACCGCCCTGGACCGGCGACGAGTTCTCGCGTGGCGCAACGCCATCTTCCTGGTGTTCGCCCTCCCCGGGCTCGCCATGGCCAGCTGGGTGTCGAGACTCCCGGCGGTGCGCGATGCGCTCGACGTGAGCCCCGGGCAGGTCGGACTTCTGATCGTGGGCATCTCGGTCGGGTCGATCACCGGGCTCGTGGCATCCAGCCATATCGTCGCCCGATTCGGGGCTGTCACCACCATTACCTGGGGACTGGTGGCAACCGCTCTCGGGATCTCGATCACCGGGCTGGCCGTGACTCTGGGGCCCAGTTTCAGCTTCGCCTTCGTTGGCCTGATGGTGTTTGGGGCCGCCACCGGAATTACCGATGTCGCCATGAACGTCTCGGGCGCGGCCAACGAGCGCGCCCTGGGCCGCTCGATCATGCCAATCTTTCACGCCTTCTTCAGCTTCGGCACCATGGTCGGCGCGGCCGCCGGAGCCCTCGCCGAACTCGCAGGACTTCCGATCGCCACCCATCTCGGTGTTGCCGGCGCCCTCATGGTCGTGTCGATCTTCCTCGTCAGGCGTTTCATCCAACCCGAGCATGTCATCGAAGAAGACGGCCAAATTGTCGCCGCGGATGACCATTCAAGGAGTTGGCGCGGCAGGCTCAGCATGTGGCGCGATCCGCGCACCCTGCTCATCGGCGTGCTCGTACTCGCTGCCGCCTTCGCGGAAGGCTCCGCCAACGACTGGCTGGCTATCGCCTCCGTTGACGGGCACGGAGTCAACAACGAGACCGGCGCCCTCATCTTCGGCGTCTTTGTCACTGCTATGACGATCGGGCGACTCGGAGGCGTGTTCCTGCTTGACAGGTTCGGCCGAGTGGCGGTGCTGCGCGGGTCTTTTTTCCTCGCGGTCATGGGACTGTTGATCTTCATTTTCGTGCCGGCGACCCCTCTCGCGATCGTCGGGGTCGTGTTGTGGGGCCTCGGTTCCGCGCTCGGGTTTCCGATCGGGATGTCGGCCGCCGCAGATGACCCGAAGACCGCAGCCGCTCGGGTCAGCGCGGTTGCCACCATCGGCTACTTCGCTTTTCTCGTCGGCCCTCCCGTCATCGGGTTGCTCGGCGAGTACACGGGTGTGCTGCATGCCCTGCTGATCGTGCTCGTCCTTGCGGCCATCGGTTCGCTGGTCGCCGGAGCCGCGCGCGAACCGCGACCGTCGGGCGCGACCGCGCCGCTCTCGTAGGCTGGCAGCATGGCTGACCTGGTAGACAATGTTGCACTCCGGCGCGCGATTGCCGCATTCTCGGAGTCCAGCGAACACCCGGCCTACCTCGAGGTGGTGCGCAACATCATGCACGGGGATCTACTCTTCGACACGACGGGCTCTGCGCTGACGATGACGGAGGACGGGTCATCCATCGCCCAGGGTTCGACCCTCGCCTTTCGCGAAGGCACCGGGCCAGACGGCGAGCGCGCCCTGTTTGCGTTCACCCGCCAGGAGGAAGTGCTTCGCATGCACGAAGACGCCCCGGCCGCGGTTCAGACTCTCAGCCAGCCTGCGGTGTCGACCCTCGACTTTGCCGCGGAGCGTGGCTACGGCTGGCTCTACCTCGACCCCGCCGGGCCGACCTGTGGTGTGAAGATCGCCGACGTGCAATTCGCCCTCAGGTCTGTGCGCAATGATGCGGTCAAGGCCGCCCTCGATACCGTGGGGCCGACCTGGATGAAGAACGCCGTCATCGACGCCCTCTCGCTCGGCGGCCAGCTGCTCTACGCGGTAAACGAAACTGCTGAAGGGGTGCAGGTGCGCACCTTCGCCAATCCGGCCGGGCAAAATGTCGCACTGGCTTTTACCTCCGCGGTCGAGGTCGTAGTTCACAGTGCCACCGACGCCTGGGCCGCCATCGACATCAGCCGCATCGTCTCCGACGCGCTCGGTGAGAACATCTCGGGGCTCGTGATTAACCCGGCCGGCCCGTGGATCGAGCTCGGCCGCGACGACCTACTGCAGGTGCAGGCCAGGCTCAGCGCCCTAGGCTGAGCACTCGTGCGCCTCGTTATTGCCCGATGTTCCGTCGACTACGCCGGGCGCCTCAGCGCACACCTGCCGCTGGCCACCCGGCTGCTGCTGGTCAAGGCCGACGGCTCGGTTCTGGTGCACTCCGATTCGCTGTCGTATAAGCCGTTGAACTGGATGAGCCCGCCCTGCACCCTCGCCCTGATGGAGCCCGATGTCGACCAAACGGATGCCGGCGTCATCCAGATCTGGCGCGTCGCCCAGGCGAAGACCGCCGACCTGCTCGTCATCTCGATCCACGAGATCCTGCACGAGAGTGCGCACGAGCTCGGCCATGACCCCGGGCTGCAGAAAGACGGTGCCGAGCATCACCTGCAGAAACTTCTCGCCGAGCAGATCGAATTGCTGGGCGACGGCTTCACGCTGGTGCGGCGCGAATTCATGACCGCGATCGGCCCGGTCGACATTCTGGCGCGGGATGCCTCCGGCGGCAGTGTCGCGATCGAGATCAAGCGGCGCGGCGACATCGACGGTGTCGAGCAGCTCACGCGATACCTTGAGCTCATGAATCGCGACCCACATCTTGCGCCGGTAACGGGGATTTTTGCCGCCCAGGAGATCAAACCCCAGGCCCGCACGCTGGCCCAGGATCGTGGCATCCGATGCCTGCTTCTCGACTACGATGCGATGCGCGGGCTTGATGACAGCGACCACCGCCTGTTCTGATCGATCTAGGCTTGGAGCACCATGACGCCCGAGTTCAGCAGCATCCTGTTCGACCTGGACGGCACTATCGTCGACTCGGCCCCCGGCATCACAGCCACGCTGGCCTACACGTTCGAGCGGCTGGCACTGCCTATCCCATCTCCGGCAGAGCTGGTCGCCTACGTGGGTCCGCCGATACTGGACTCATTCCGCGATCTCGCCGGCTTTACGCCTGAGCAATCGCAGCGGGCGCTCGAGATCTACCGGCCGGAGTACCTCCGTTCCGGCGCGTTCAACGCCACGGTGTACCCGGGAGTGGAGGACGTGCTGCGTGCGATCCACGAGAGCGAGGTGCCGCTGTCGCTGGCCACCTCCAAGCCCGAGACGCCGGCGAAGCTCATCCTGGAGCACTATGACCTGCTGAAGTATTTTGATGTGATCACCGGCGCATCCGACGATGAGGTGCGCAGCGCCAAGGCGGATGTCGTCGAAGAGGCCTTGCTGCGCCTCGCGGGGATTGGCGCAAACATCGCAAAACCCGTGATGGTCGGCGATCGTTCGCATGACGTGCATGGCGCCGCGGCCCACGGAGTACCCACGATTTTCGTGCGCTGGGGCTACGGCTCGCGAGCCGAAGAGGTTGGCACGATCGCGGCCGTCGATACAACGGACGAGCTGGTCACGCGACTGCTCGGCTAGTTGCCGGGCGTGGGGCAGTGCATCTTCGTCGATGTGTGATCCTGCGAACGCTCGAAGCGGTGCAGGCTCATCTCTTCACCGCATAACGGGCAGGCCTTTTCCGCCGTCGGCGGCAATGGAGCTTCGTTGTATGGACCCAGCGGGGGCGGCCCGATGTAAGGAAACAGCAGCCTGTTCAGCCGATCCCACCACGCACGCTTAATTTCATTGGCCACAAATCCTTAGTATACTAACTAAATGACTGCTCTACTGGATGACCCACTCGCGCTGGAGCGCCAGGTCTGTTTCGCGTTGGCCGCGGCATCCCGAAGCGTTATCGGGCTGTACAGGCCCGTCCTCCAACCGCTGGGCCTCACCCATCCGCAGTACCTCGTGATGCTTGCGCTATGGGAGAGGAGCCCGCGCACGGTGCGTGACATCGGCCAGGCCCTCCGGCTCGAACCCGCAACGCTGTCACCGTTGCTCAAGCGGCTTCAGAGCGCGGGGTTGCTGACCCGCAACCGCAACGTCAACGACGAGCGCGCGCTCGATGTGGAACTCACGACCGAGGGTCGCGCACTGCGGGGGCGCGCCGAACTGGTCCCAGGGCAGATTGTCGACAGGCTCGGGATGGACACGGCTGAACTCGAGCGGATCCGTGACGGACTGACCCTACTGCTGGCCGCGAGCGACCGCACCTGAGGGCAGTCGCAGCTGATCGGCTGATTCCGTCGAGTGCGCCCGTTCGGCGCGACCGCCGGCGTGCGCACAGACGCGCTGGCGCCGAATGGCCGCGCTCGACTCGGGAAGCCGCAGCTGCCTCAGCGCGCGAGCCGCTCCACCACCGCGCCGTACACCTGAGGAAGCGCAGAGGCCGCCGGCACGATCACACCGCGAAGCGGACCGGTTGCCGCTCGTACGAGGCCGGAGGTCAGTCGCCGAAAATCTCGCGTCGATCGAGCCCAGGCCCGGTCGTAGCCGGCACCGCCCGTGACATGCGCCACGGCCAGCCGCGCCTGGTCGAGCCCGAGTCGCAGACCCTCGCCGGTGATGGCATCCACATATCCGGACGCATCGCCCACCAGCAGCACCCGGCCCGCCGATGGTGTGAGCGCCCGCTGCCGAAACGGGCCGGCGCCGCGCAGAGAGCTGGCGGCGGTAGCCCCATCCAGCCGCTCGGCGAGCGCGGGAATGCCGCGCACCGTCGCCGCGAAATCCGTGCGCTGTGGCCCGAGGATGGCGATCCCGACAGTGTCAGCCGCAACCGGGGTGACGTATACCTCGGCATGCTCCGCCCAGTGCACCTCAATGAGGTCACTCCACGGCGCAACGGCGAAGTGCTGCCGCAGTCCGTACCGGCGCGTGCCCGCGGGCCGCGGATCATCCAGCCCTGCAATTCGCCTGACCGCAGAATGAAGTCCGTCGGCGCCGAAAAGCCAGCCGGCGCGAAGGCCGTTGACGGTCACTCCCGCGGAATCCTGTGTGAACGTCTCAACGCGGCTGCAGAGACGTTCGACTCCCAATTGCTCCGCGCGGGAGAGCAGCGCGTCGTGAAGCGCGGTGCGGCGCACCCCGCGACCCGCGCCGGTGCGGAACAGGTGGTCGGCGCGTCGATGCGGCGACAGGTAACTGACTCCGCGCAGCGGCATCCCCGCCGGGTCGACACCGAGTCTGGCCAGCAGGGGCAGCGCGCCCGGCATCAAGCCCTCACCACACGCCTTATCGATGGTGCTATCGCGAGGTTCGATTATCGCGACGGTCAGCCCCGCGAGCCTCGCCTCGATCGCGGAGGCCAACCCGACGGGGCCACCCCCGACGACCACCACATCGATGTCGACACTCATGCGAGCTGCCTCAATGCCCTGTTTTCGGTCGGGATGCGAAACCCGAGCAGCAATACGGCGTTCAGTACCGTAAACCCGAGCGCCGTCATCCACGCAGTATGCACCAAGGGCAGCGCGATGCCTTCGACGGCAACCAGCAGGTAATTAGGATGCGGCAGCCACGCCCAGCGATACGGACCCTGGGCGATCCGACCGGCCCCCGGCACCACGATGACGCGGGTGTTCCACTGGCTGCCCAGCGAATGGATGATCCAGTAACGCCCGGCCTGGCAGAGCAGTGCAATCACGAGCATCGGCCAGCCGAGCCCGGGAACGAAGGGACGATTCAACACCACGACTTCCGCGATGCAGGCGAGCAGCAGTCCCGTGTGCAGCGTCACCATCCACGGGAAGTGGCCGCGCCCATACTCGGTGCCGCCACGTGCGAATGCCGCAGCAGCGTTGCGCTTCGACACCGATAGTTCGAACAGGCGCTCCCCACCTGTCAGAAGAACGAGGCCGACATAGAGGATGACGCTCACGGCCACTCCAGCAACACAAACTCGGCGCTCACGCCGGGGCCGAGCGCGAATAGCAGCCCGGTCGAACCGGGGGTCACGCCGGCGTTCATCGTGTCGGCGAGCACGTGCAACACGGCGGAGGATGACAGGTTGCCGACCCTGTCGAGCGACGCCCACGATTTCTCGAAGGCCGTCGCCGGTACGTCCAGGGCGTGGGCAAAGGCGTCGAGCACGCGCGGCCCACCCGGATGCGCGTCCCAGGTGGTGACATCCGCGATCCCGAGGCCATTATCGGCCAGAAAGGCGGCGGCTTCGGCGGGAAAGTGCCGCTCGATCACCCCGGCGACTCCGGCCGTCAGCACGATCTCGAAACCGCTGCCGCCCACGTGCCAGCCGATCACGTCAGTGGTATCCGGGTAGAAGGAACTGCGGGTGTCGATGATGCGGGGGCCAGGCTCCGGCCGGTCGTCGCCGACGAGCACCACGGCAGCTGCACCATCCCCGAAGAGCCCGGTGGCCACAAAATTGGCCATCGTCTCGTCGTCGCGCTGCAGGGTGAGCGAGCAGAGCTCGACGCTCAACAGCACGCCGACCTGGGTGGGATGCCCGACCAGGTAGTCGTGCACTCGTGCGAGTCCGGCGGCTCCCGCGACACAGCCGAGGCCGAACGAAGGCAGTCGTTTCACGTCGGGGCGTAGGCCCAGCCGTTGCACGAGCAGCGCATCGACCGAGGGGGCGGATATCCCGGTCACCGAGGTGAACATCACGAAGTCGACGTCCGGTGCCTCGAGCCCGCACGCGGAGAGCGCCGTCCGCAGCGCCCGCTCGGCCAGGTCGGTGGCTACCTCGATGAAGATGTCATTGGACTCACGGAAGGTTCCGAGGCTGCGGTAGCGCTCCAGCGGCAGCGCCGTGAAGCGCGTTCCGATCCCGGATGCGGCATGCATGCGCTCGAGAACGGCCCGTCGGCCGGGCACCGAAGAGATGAGCGGAGCAAGCTCGGCCGTAATTTCGGACTGGCTGTATTCGTGGGCGGGAAGCACGGGCGCGACCGCCGCAATGCGCGTCATTTTTCGAACCTAACACGCGGCGCGCGCAGCAACGTCGGCTTCAGAGCACGATGTCGTCTCGCGAAGCGAGTTCGCGCCAGTCTGCATGAGGTCCGACCGGTTGCGCTGTCGGCGTTGGCTGGTAACGATCGGCATCCATAAGTTGCTCAATCGCCAGCCCGGTAAGTTCCGCGATGCGCTCGACCGGCACCTGGAAACAGCGAAATGGACCCAGCGGCGGCGGATTGCCGCTGGTCAGTTGGCGCAGGTCGATGTCGGCAAGAAGCGGCGACTGGTCGAGCACAAACCCGGCGCTGCGCAGTTCGGGCTTCTCGCCAATATCGACCGTCCAGGCTGCGATTTTCCAGAACAATCTCGGGATGCGAATGCCCCGGTAGACCGCATCGTCCGCCCTGAAGACCGGCCCCGTGAACACACTCACGCGCAGCTGGTTCGCGTTCGCGTACTCAAGTACGTGATCTTCGAGCCCGACCCACAGCTCTTTGCCCTGGTTGAACTCGTCAGCCTGCGGTGCGGCGTTGGTATAGGTGAAGCTGTCGGCATTGGCCTGTTTGGCGTCGTCTCCCCACACCGGATCCCTGCGACGCACGAGGTGGCCGCGATCGAGGCTGTTCCTGCTGTACAAGCCAGGGCCGGCCTGCTGGTCCTCGGCGATCCGCTTATCGAGGCGCCACGTGTTGCCGCGTGCGAGATCGACCAACTCCGCCCCAGCGATGTTGACGGCCGTGGCCGCGGCCAGCCTGCGCGCCGGATCCAGCAACACACTGAAGTGCGTGTAGTCGAGTTGGATGACCGGCTGCTGCGCCGCGGGCAGCCCAAGCGCCACATCCAGGAAGCCCGCCTCGTATCCGCTCATACCCCTGAGCGTAGCGATTGCGAGGCGCTGAAGCGGAGTGCCATACATCTGCCATACGTTGCCTCGTGGGAGCATGCCTCCCCATCGGCGAACTGGCGAAGGCGCCCCCGAAAAACATGGGGACGCCTTCATCAGCTACGGTGCGCGAAGGGGGACTTGACGCCCAAACCGAGCCGCCGGCCCAGCATGCTGGTCCGGACTGCACGGTTCGGGGCCCCGGACGCTCAAGAAACACACCCCACACGTCTCAACTGGCGAAGGCGCCCCCGAAAAGCATGGGGACGCCTTCATCAGTTACGGTGCGCGAGGGGGGACTTGAACCCCCATGCCCTCTCGGGCACACGGACCTGAACCGTGCGCGTCTGCCAATTTCGCCACTCGCGCTCACCTGCCAGCAGCGAGCCGCCGACTGAGCGAGATTATCACAGTGTGGCGATCACAGTAGGGGGCTCGATACAGCCGGGCCACGGCGCTGAAAGGTCATCCCGCCATGGTAAATGCGCAGGAGTTGCGGTGGCGTAGAGGTAGCTTGTGGCCCCAGCAGCTAACATCGGGTACCAGCACGGGCAATGATGAGGAGAGTTTTGGGTCTTCTGGACAGCTTCGAAAAAGGTCTCGAGCGCGCCGTCAACGGTGCATTCGCCAAGACCTTTAGGAGTGGACTGCAGCCGGTCGAGATCACCAGCGCCCTGCGCCGGGAACTTGACACTAAGGCCGCCGTCGTGTCGCGCGACCGCATTCTCGTTCCCAATAAGTTCACTGTCCGCCTCAACCGCGTAGATTTTGACCGGATGACCGGGCTCGGCCCGACCCTCATCGACGAGTTGACCCAACTCGTGCAACAACATGCTGCGGCGCAGCACTACTCGTTTGCGGGTGGCATCTCGATCAGACTGTCCGAGGATCCGACGCTCAGCCAGGGAATGATCGAGATACAGTCGGTCAACGTCAAGGGCACCGTCGCGTGGACTCCGGTGCTGGATATCAACGGCGCTCGCCACCCGATCACGCACTCACGCACGATCATCGGCCGGGGCAGTGATGCGACCATTCCCGTCGATGACACCGGAATCTCCCGCAAGCACGTTGAGATCCTGTGGGACGGCGCGAAGGCCGAGGTCAACGACCTCGGGTCAACCAATGGTTCGCTGCTGAATGGCGTCAGAGTCTCGAGGGCACCCCTGCCACCCGACTCGGTGATTGACATCGGCCGCACCCGGATTGTGTTCCGGGTGCTCGCGCAATCAGCCGATGTCGACCAATTCTCTGATCTGCGCGGGTCTGACCTGCGGGATGGCGCTCGCTGATGGGTGAATTGACCCTCCTCATCCTGAGGATTGCCTTCCTCGTGGTGCTCTGGGGATTCGTTTTCGCGATCGTCTACGCGTTGCGCTCCGACCTGTTCGGCCAGAAAGTTCGGCGCCTGCCCGCCGCGGCAGCGGCGCCGGCGGCCGCGGTAGTCGCGCCGCAATTCACTGCCCCGGCGCCCGTCACAGAGCAGATGTCGCGGCCCCAGTCACCGGCATCCGGTGTCGCCAGTTCAGTGGATGCCCGCCGCCTGGTCATCACCACGGGGGCGAAGGCGGGCCTCCAGATGGACCTCCCCGACGAAGCCATGACCATCGGGCGCTCGAATGAATCCGGGCTGGTGATCCGCGACGATTACACCTCCACGCATCATGCACGCCTGCTGCTGTGGGGTGACGGGTGGGTGATCCAGGACCTAGACTCGACCAACGGCACGTTCCTGGACGGCACTCGAGTTCTCGTTCCCACGCAGGTGCCGTTGAACACACCGGTCAAGATCGGTACCACGAGTTTCGAACTTCGGCGGTAGGTGAATGGCCACGACGGGTAAAAGTGCGGCCGTTTCGCACGTCGGCAAAGTCCGCAGTAACAATCAGGACAGCGGATATGCCGGGCAATTTCTTTTCGTCGTCGCCGACGGAATGGGCGGCCACGCGGGAGGCGACGTGGCCTCGGCGATTGCGGTGAAGCGCATCTCTGAAACCGACAGACTCTACTCCTCAGCCCATGACGCCGAGTTCGCGCTGCGCACGGCACTACTCGCCGCCAACTCCTTGCTTGCCGAGACGGTGTTCGAGCACTCAGAACTGACCGGCATGGGCACGACGGTCAGCGGCATCCTGCGCGTGGAAAACAAGATCGCGCTCGCCCACATTGGCGATTCGCGCATTTACCTGCTTCGCGACACCGTGCTCACCCAGGTCACCGCAGACCACACTTTCGTGCAGCGCCTCGTCGATAGCGGCCGCATCACGGCCGAGGAGGCCGCGGTTCACCCGCGCCGATCGGTTCTCATGCGCGTCTTGGGCGACGTCGACGCGTCGCCCGAGATCGATACGACGGTGCTCGAAACCCGACCCGGCGATCGCTGGCTGTTGTGCTCTGATGGCCTCAGCAGTTACGTCAGCGATGAGAAGATGCACCTGGCGCTGTCGACAATCCCCGCCGCCCAGGCCGCCGCCGAGAAACTGGTCAAAGACAGTCTCGACCACGGTGCACCAGACAATGTCACCGTCGTCATCGTTGATATTGATGAGTCCGGGGATTCCGCTCACGTTCCCCCGATCACGGTCGGATCCGCCGCAGTTCCGCTGGTCTTCGAGAATGAGGTGGTGCGCAGACCAATGCGTCTGCCGAGCCTGCTGCTTCATCCACTGAAGGCCGCCCAGCCCGACGATAGCCATTTCGAGCCGGAATCAGACGACTACCTGACGGCACTGATCCTGGAAGACCGGCGCCGCGAGATTCGGCGCCGCGTGGGCTGGCTCGCGTTCGTGGTGATCGTGGCCGGGCTGATCATCGCCGCCTGTGTGATCGGCTACGAGTTCACCCAGCGTCACTACTTCGTCGGCGCCCAGGACGGCAGGGTCACGATCTTCCAGGGCGTGCAACAGGATATCGGCCCCATCTCGCTGTCCCACGTCTATAAGACGACCACCCTGCAGGTGAGTGATTTACCGGCATACCAGCGCGAAACTGTCGAGGCGACCATCAATGCCGACGATCTTGACGATGCCCAGCGCATCATCGACCAGTTGACCAGTTCACGGAAGCCCTGAGATTACTACCGCACACGAATCCGGAGCATTGTCGACGTTCACGTCGACAATTCGACTGCGCCTGAAGGTGCCGGCAAAGCTTCGCAATCTTGAACTGGCGCTGCTAGTGCTCGCGATTAGCATCGATCTCGGCACGGTTGCCCTCGTCCAATTGGGCGCGCTCGGCACACTCGACTCGACCATGTTGGTGTTGGTCGGGATGCTTGGGGTGCTGATTCTGGCCGTGCATGTCGTTCTGCGGGTCGTCGCCCGCGATGCCGATCCACTGATCCTGCCCATCGCCACCGTGCTCAACGGCCTGGGCATCGCCATGATCTATCGCGTAGACCTTGCGTTCGATCTGCGAGGCTGGGACAACGGGGGGGTGCGACAGGTGGCCTGGACGGCGCTCTCGATCGTGATCGCCATCGCCGTCCTGCTGCTCGTGCGCAACCACCGGGTGTTGCAGCGATACACCTACATTGCGATGGCCAGCGGGATCCTGCTGCTCGTGCTTCCGATGCTTCCGATCATCGGAAGCGATCTCGGCACCAGCGCCCAGCTCTGGATCAAAGTTGGCCCGTTCTCGTTCCAGCCCGGTGAGCTCGGAAAGGTTGCGTTGGCAATCTTCTTTGCCGGCTATCTGGTCACGGCGCGCGATTCCCTCTCCATGGTGGGCCGCAGGTTCCTGGGCATGCAGTTTCCGCGAGCGCGCGATCTCGGCCCCGTGTTGGTGGTCTTCGCAGCATCCATGCTTGTGCTGGTCGTGCAGCGCGACCTCGGCACCGCGTTGCTGTACTTCGGCCTCTTCCTGGTCATGCTCTACGTTGCGACCGGGCGCTCGAGTTGGATTGTCCTCGGGCTCGGATTGTTTTTCGTGGGAGCGTTTGTCGCCAGCCAGACCCTCAGCTACGTCGGCGGTCGAGTGGATGCCTGGCTTGACGCCTTCAATCCCGACATCTACGACGCGGTGGGTGGCAGCTACCAATTGGTTCAGGGAATGTTCGGCCTTGCGGATGGCGGAATCATCGGCACCGGGCTCGGGCAGGGCAGCCCGGAGATCACCCCTCTCGCCGAGAGTGACTACATCATCTCTGCCCTGGGAGAAGAACTCGGGCTCATCGGGGTTTTTGCAATCCTCGGGCTCTACCTGTTGTTCGTGTCCCGCGGGTTCCGAATCGGCTTCGCCGGCCAGGATGACTTCGGGCGACTCCTCGCAGTCGGCCTCTCCTTCGTCATCGCTCTTCAGGTCTTTGTCGTGATCGGCGGCGTCACGAGGGTAATCCCGCTGACCGGCCTCACCACACCCTTCCTCGCGGCCGGCGGTTCGTCGCTGGTCGCCAATTGGATCATCGCGGCTCTGCTTCTCAGACTCTCCGACTCGGTCAGAAACCAACCGCTGTTGGTGGTGGATCCGCTGGAAGACAGACGACTGGTGGTGGGCCAGTGACTAAGGAGCTGAAGCGCGTCAGTACGGTGGTACTGCTGATGTTCGTGGCCCTGTTCATCTCGAGCTCGGTCATCCAGGTGCTTGCCGTGGATGAACTGAAAGCGGATGCTCGCAACTCGCGCACGCTCTACGCCAGCTATTCGGCCGAGCGCGGGCCGATTCTCGTTGATGGCCAGCCCATCGCGTTCTCGCAGGCCGCCGATGATGAGTTCAAGTTCCAGCGGGTATACACGAACGGCCCGCTGTATGCGCCGGTCACGGGTTATCTCACCCTCAACCAGGGCAACACGGGGCTGGAGGATGCCCTGAACAGCTACCTCAGCGGAACCTCGAATACCCAATTCTTCGACCAGGTCAACGCGATCATCACCGGCCAGAACTCCAAAGGTGCCTCGGTCGAGTTGACCATCGACCCCGTCGTTCAGCAGGCGGCATGGGATGCTCTCGGTGACTACCAGGGGGCCGTCATTGCCATCCGCCCCAAGACCGGTGAGATCATCGCCATGGTGTCCAAGCCCACTTTCGACCCTAACCTGTTCGCGATTCATGACTCTGAGCAGGTCATCGCAACCTACAACCAGCTGCTGGACGACCCGGCCGGTCCCCTCTTCAACCGCACTCTTGCCGGCGCGCTCGACCCACCGGGATCGACCTTCAAGCTCGTGGTCGCCTCCGCCGCGATCGACAGTGGAGCGTTTACGGCCGATAGCGCCTTCCCGAACCCGGCCACGCTGACGCTGCCCCAGTCGAGCTTCCAGATCAGCAACTCCGATGGTGCCGCCTGCGGCTCCGGCGACACCGCCACGATCGCCACCGCCATTCGCCTCTCATGCAACATCCCGATGGCAGAGCTCGGCCAGCAACTCGGCTACCGCGCGATCCTCGAGCAGGCCACGAAGTTCGGCTTCAACGAGAGCATCGATATTCCTCTCAGCTCGACTCCCAGCGTCTACCCTCGCGTGCTCGACGAACCACAGACAATGCTGTCCGCCTTCGGGCAGTCCAGTGTGCGGGCATCCCCGCTACAGATGGCGATGGTATCGATGGCAATAGCTAATGGAGGCATGATTATGAAACCGAACCTCGTCGAGGGCATCATGTCGTCAGACCTCAACCCGATCGAGACATTCTCGCCTGAGATATTCAGGCAGGCCATGAGCCAGCAAACCGCGGCCAAGATGACGGAACTCATGGTGGCATCGGTCGCCAACGGGGCCGCGAATACTGCCACAATAGACGGGGTCGACGTCGCGGGTAAGACCGGTACAGCAGAGAACGACGCGGGTGATCCTTATACCCTGTGGTTCACCGGTTTCGCTCCGGCAGCAGATCCTGAGGTTGTCGTTGCCGTCGTCGTGCAAAACGGCGGGGGTCTGGGGCAGGACGGCCTGTCGAGCAGAATCTCGGCCCCGATTGGCAAACAGGTACTAGAGGCGGTGTTGAAAAAATGAGACCCTCGAGCGGGATCACATTCGGAGGCCGTTACCAACTGTCGAGCCGCGTCGCCATCGGTGGAATGGGTGAGGTGTGGCAGGCGACTGACCTGGTCATCGGTCGCACCGTCGCCATCAAGATTCTCAAAGACGAATACCTGGGCGACCCTGGGTTCCTGGAACGATTCCGCGCTGAGGCGCGCCACGCGGCACTGGTCAACCACGAGGGCATCGCCAATGTATTTGATTATGGCGAAGAAGACGGCAGTGCCTACCTCGTCATGGAGCTCGTTCCCGGCGAGGCGCTGAGCGCCATCCTCGAGCGCGAACGCGTGCTCTCGAGCGACCGCGTTCTCGACATCGTGGCACAGACTGCGGCCGCCCTCCAGGCCGCACACGCGGCAGGGCTCGTGCATCGCGACATCAAGCCCGGCAACCTGCTGATCACCCCGGACGGCCGCGTCAAGATCACCGACTTCGGCATTGCGCGCATAGCCGACCAGGTTCCGCTCACCGCGACCGGCCAGGTCATGGGCACGGTGCAGTACCTCTCTCCCGAGCAGGCGAGCGGTCATCCTGCGTCGCCCAGTACCGATCTTTATTCGCTGGGGGTTGTTGCCTACGAGTCTCTCGCGGGTCGGCGCCCCTTCACCGGGGAGTCTCAGGTCGCCATTGCGATGGCGCAGATCAACGAGACTCCGCCCGAACTTCCTGTCTCGGTCGCCGACCCCGTCCGCAACCTGGTCTACGCGTGCCTGGCCAAGAACCCCGCGGATCGTCCGGCCTCGGCAGCCCACCTCGCCCGAGCCGCGCAGGCACTGCGCCGAGGAGACGTCGCGGCGGCGGCGGCGGCGGTACCCGGCGTTCTCGGCGATGGCACTCTCGCCGCCACGGTCGGCCCTAACTATGGCCAAAACACCCAGGCGACCCGAGTGCTCACCACGCAGAACGCCGTCGCAACCCCGGTGGCACCTCTCGAGGCAAAGCGCCGCAATCCGTGGACGTGGCCCCTTGTCATCCTTATCTCTCTCCTCGCGCTGGTGCTTGTGGGAACGATCATCGCTCTCGTCGCCAGTCCCGAGAAAAGGGCGACACCCTCGAACACCCCTCCCTCCGCCAACTCGTCGAGCGCTCCGGTGCCCTCGTCGACCACTCCCACCGCGAGCGACAAAATCAAGCTGGACCCGACGGAGATCATCGGCCGCACCCAAGACGTCGTGAAGGAGCGGCTGGCCGAGCTCAACCTGACCCTGGATGCACGCGACGGAACGGTGGCCAAAACCCCGGAAGAGGAAGGGCTCGCGTACAGCGTCACCCCCTCCGGCAACGTTCGTGCTGGCGAGGTCATTACAGTGTCGTTCTACTCCCCGATTCCCGAACCGCCTTCCGCTCCCAAGCCGTCGGCCATGACGGCGTCGTCCGGCCCCTACCTCCCGGGCACCGTGGTGACCTTCACCTGGACAACCTATGCGGGTTGTCCGGCAGGTCATCCGTTGAGCGGATTTAACGTCCAGTTGAGCAAAGGAACCTTCGTCACCGGCGGCGCGAACCGCCCAGCGGCTGATACCTCTGTCGGGGTCACGATCTCGAGCACGGTAGGCGACACCACCTCTGTGACCTACACCGCCGTGTGCACCGACTTTGAGTCGCCCACATCAGATTCCACCTCCGTCACGGTCGTAACGGGACCCTAACGGTCATGCCGCAGCACGGGGTTGCCCGTAGGCCAGCGGTTACACTGGCGAAGATAGTATCCAGCCACAGCCGGGAGAACGCACGTGATCGAAGGTCTTGCACAGGGCGTGCGCGAGCTCGCCGGGCGGTACCAGATCGGTGATCTGCTCGGTCGAGGTGGCATGGCCGATGTGCATGCCGGCACCGACAACCGGCTCGGGCGGCGCGTGGCCGTCAAACTACTCAAGCCCTCGCTGGCACACGATCCAGCCTTCCGCACCCGGTTTCGACGCGAGGCGCAGGATGCTGCCAAAATGGCGCATCCGACCATTGTCCGAATCTTCGACGCCGGCGAGGAAGCCGTCAAGGACGGTAACGGCACCGAGACACTCGTGCCCTACATCGTTATGGAATATGTCGATGGGCGCCTGCTGAAAGACATCGTCGCCGACGGGCCTCTCGACCCCGCCGAAGCGTGCCGCATCATCGGCCAGGTACTGACCGCTCTCGAATACTCGCATCGTGCCGGGGTCGTGCACCGCGACATCAAACCGGGCAACATCATGATCACGAAAAGTGGCCAAGTAAAGGTGATGGATTTCGGCATCGCAAGGGCCATCTCCGATACGTCGGCCACCATCGCCGAGACCAGCGCGATCGTCGGGACGGCCTCGTACTTCTCACCGGAACAGGCCCGCGGCGAGACAGTGGACGCCCGTACCGATCTTTACTCGACCGGCATCGTGCTGTTCGAGCTCCTCACAGGCCGCGCGCCGTTCCGCGGCGAGAACCCCGTGGCGGTCGCCTACCAGCACGTGAACTCTGAGGCAGTACCGCCGAGCGCCCTCAACCCGGGAGTATCACCGGCGCTTGACGCGGTAGTGCTGCGGTCGCTGGCCAAGGATCGATTCGACCGCTACCAAAGTGCCGCCGACTTCAGGGCAGATGTCGACACCGCAGCAGCGGGGTCAGTCCCGGCTCGTAAGCAGCTGGCGATCAATGACTTCAACAGCACCCTCTTTGGCGTCAACCCCACGTCGACAGCAGGATCCGAAGCGGCAATTCGCCAGTTGACGGTGGACCGCGACGATCGACTGGTACGAACCCAAAATCGCCCCCCCGTCGCCTGGATTTGGGCTGGTATCGCCACCATGGTCGTGGTGATCGTCGCCGTGATCTTCTGGACGTTCAACCTGTCCCCGACCAATCTCGCCCCCAACCTGTCGACGGAAGTTCCGAGCGTCATCGGCCAGAGCCTCGAGGAGGGGACTTCAACGCTGGAGGGCAGCAACCTTGTCGTGCAGAAGTTCTCGGAACCCAGTTCTGACATCCCCGAGAACGTCATCATCCGCACAGACCCGGAGGCGGGCATCCCCGTCTCACCCGGAACTCAGGTCAAGGTGTACGTCTCTTCCGGCGAGGTGGCTGTGGCCGTGCCTGATGTGTCGAGAATGCCGGAGGCGGCCGCGATCGCCGCGATAGAAGCAAGAAAGCTCGTCTACGGCGCCACAACCCGCGACTACTCCCCAGACCTGGCCGATGGTGTCGTCATCCGCTCGGACCCTGCCGCGGGAGCGAGTCTTGCCGATGGCAAAGCCGTTCGCGAGGGAGATCTGATCAACCTGATCGTCTCTAACGGCCTAGTCAGCATCCCCGACGTGGCCGGCAAAACTATCAAAGACGCGAGCGGCATTCTCGCCGCGCTCCAAATTCCCGTCAGTGTGAAAATCGACACAGGATGCTCCGGCGGAACCGTCTCGGGCCAGTCAGCCTCCGGCGAGCAGCCGCAGAAGACCGCGGTCACCCTGCGCGTCTGCAGCGGCTGACTTCCAGCAGTCTGAGCTTCTAAAGCCCGAGCCTCTAAAGTCTGACGAGAGGATTCAGCCCGCGAGCCGTTTCTGCCGCTGAGGGCAGCCCGGCGACCGCGAGCCAGTTACCGAGCATCCGGTAGCCACCTTCGGTCAACACGGATTCGGGATGAAACTGCACGCCGAAGACAGGTTGACTCTCGTGCCGAAGCCCCATAATGACACCACCCTGGGTGCGCGACGTCACCACCAGCTCGGACGGAACTGTCGAATTGATGACAGCGAGAGAGTGATACCTCGTCGCGCGGAACGGCTGGGGTACCCCGTCATAGAAGTCGCTGCCATCGTGCTCGATCATCGAGGTTTTGCCGTGCATCAACTCGTCCGCGTGTGTGACGGTTGCGCCGACGGCCTCGGCGATCGCCTGGTGGCCGAGACACACTCCCAGTAGCGGCTGGCCCGATGTCAGCGCCGCGGTGACGATCGGAATGCTCACCCCGGCATCCGCCGGCGTTCCGGGGCCGGGCGACAGCAGCACGGCGTCGTAGTCGCGAATGACATCGGCCGCGGCATCCATTGAGAATGCGTCGTTGCGGAGCACCTCGGTTTCGGCACCCAGCTGGATCAGGTACCCATTGAGCGTGTAAACGAAGCTGTCGTAGTTATCGATGACGAGAACGCGTGTCATGGTTGTTCCACCGTGACCTCCTGAGGGGTGATGAAATGGTCGGCCCAGGGGAATACCCAGAACACGAGGGCCACCGCTACGGCAGCCACGAGAAGTAGGAGCATCGCAACCCGCGCCCACCAGGGGCCGGGAAGCATTCGCCACAGTGCCCCGTACATCAGCCGACCGTTCCGGGCTGCATGAGCAGCGCGATCTCGGGCGGTGGACCGTCGGCGCGGGGGTACCAGGTGTCGTAGAGGGAGTACATGATGATGCGTTCGGATGCGGTGAACACCGGGTTGCAACTGGTCAGGGTAAGTAGGCGGTCGGTCGGTATCACTCCTGCTGCTTGCGGAACTGGATCGAGCACCCCCACGCCCGACGCCGGAACGTACTCCAGGCTTCGGAACACATAGCGGTACCAGCCTGCCGCCATCTCAATGTATATCGAGTCGCCAACCTGCAGCTTCTCAATATCAAAAAAGGGTGATCCGTTACCCGTGCGGTGAGCCGCGAAGGCTGCATTGCCCACCTCGCCCGGCATCTGCGTTCCTGGATAGTGACCGACGCCCGCGCGCAGCACGTCGGCGTTGATCCCCTGCGCCACAGGCCTGGTGTAGTCGGTGCCAAATCTTGGGACGATCATATTCGCGAATTGCGCAGCATCGTCAGGCGCGGTCTGCACGGGTGGGGGGCCGGGATCCCGTCGCTCCGTGGATGCTGCGGGTCTCGCGGGGCCACCCTCACTCCAGCTCCGGCTGAGCGCCCGTGCCTCGACGGCCTGCGCACCGCTGCTCATCAGGTTCCCGAGCCAGACTTGCCAGCCCAAAAACAGCAGCACGACCACTCCGGCGGTGATCAGCAGTTCGCCCAGCACCCCCAGGATGCTGAGCCGAGGGCGGGGCTTCGCCGTTCTCGTCTCGGCGCCGCGTTTATCCGGGCGACCGCGTGCCATGGTCATGGCACGATTCTAAACCGACCTGACGGCCCCGAATCCCGGAGTGCCAGCCTACTGCCACCCGGATCAGGCTAAGATCTTGCGCATGGCCCGAACGACAGCACGCACAAAAACCGACCGCCCCGTCGAAGCTCGCACGGGTGAGCAGGCTCCCAACGCTGTGTGGTTCAAGCCCGTGATGTTCGGTTTCATGCTTCTCGGCCTCATCTGGATCATTGTCTTCTACGTCAGCAACAACACCCTTCCGATTCCGAATCTGAACTCCTGGAACATCCTGATCGGCTTCGGGATCATGTTCATCGGCTTCCTGATGACGACTCGCTGGCGCTGACCAGCACCTTCGCTTTCACGGACCAGTAACTACAACTGTGTAGTTATACCCACTGTGGAAAGCCTGTGGATAACTTCCCTGGTCACAGGACGAACAGCCTCAGCAGAGTGAGTGCGATGAGGGCCGCGACAATCCCTGCGACGAGTGCGATCTGCAACACTTTCTGGTCGATTCTCCTCGTTCTGAGGTAGACCAGAGCAACGGCGCAGCCGATGATGAGGCCACCGACATGTGCCTGCCAGGCGATATTGGTGCCCGGCAGGAATCCAATCACGAGGTTCAGCCCGATGACGATCAGCAGCTGGACGTTATTGCCGCCAAGTTTGCGCTGGATGACGAAGTACGCGCCGAGCAGACCGAAGATTGCGCCGGAAGCGCCGACCACGGGAGTGGTTGGTGCCAGAAGCAGAACAGCCACGGACCCGCCGAATCCGCTGACAAGATACAGAGCCAGGAACCGCGCGCGCCCGATAAGCCCCTCCAGTATCGGCCCAAAGATAAATAACGAAAACATGTTGAACAGGATGTGTAGAAGCGAACCCTCAGAGTGCACGAACAGGGCTGTCATCATGCGCCACGGTTCGCTGTACGTGTACGGGCCGTAATACAGCAGCGCATCCGTCACCGTGCTTCCGGGAAGGATCTGCAGCAGATAGACCAAGACCGTCACCGCGATCAGGCCGTACGTCACGACGGGTGTGTCACTCGAGCGGCGCAGCGAGCCAAGGATTCTTGGTCTCCGGCGTGGAGCCCCGGCGCGGGCCTCTTTGACGCACTCGGGGCAGTGCACCCCGACCGCAGCCTGGGTTTGGCAATCGGTGCACACCGTCCGACCGCACCGCTGGCAGAGAATGTAGCTCTGCCGGTCGGGATGCCGGTAACAGTGGTTAGCCGAATAGTTCGGCGCGGTCGTCACCGAGGATCAGGCCTGGCTAAGGGTGATGCTCTCAATGACGACATCGGTGAGCGGCTTATCGCGACCGTCGGTGTCGACAGCCTCAATCGCGTCGACCACGCGCTTGGACTCCTCATCGGCCACGACGCCGAAAATCGTGTGCTTACCCTGCAGCCACGGGGTGGGGACTGTAGTGATGAAGAACTGTGAACCGTTGGTGCCCTTGCCACCGCGTGTGCCGGCGTTGGCCATCGCCAGGACGTAGGGCTGCGAGAAGTTCAGGTCAGGGTGAATCTCGTCATCGAATTCAAAGCCAGGCCCGCCCGTGCCCTGTCCGAGCGGGTCACCGCCCTGCAGCATGAACTGCTTGATGATGCGGTGAAACACCACACCGTCGTACAGCTTATCCTTCGAGACCTTGCCGGTGGCGGGGTGGGTCCATTCGATGGTTCCCGAGGCGAGCCCCGTGAAATTAGCAACTGTCTTGACGGCGTGATTGCCGAAGAGGTTGAGGGTGATATCGCCGAGGGAAGTCTTCATGGTCGCAACTGCTGTATGCATGGTCTCAATTCTTGCATAGTGGTCTTCACTGAAACCCCGTTATCACCCTGTCGCCTCCGAGGCAACGTAGTACCTCTCATCCACCCGGCATGACAGTATTGACAGACGTTTCGATTCTCCACTGGAGGTTTTCCTCATGGCACTATCACGCAAGCGCCGCAAAGAGCTCACCAGGCTGAAAAGCCAGGCCGCAAACCTGTGGGACGATCAGAAAGAGCTCCTGGATCACGCCAACCTCGTCGTTCGCGAGGCTCGCCGCCAGGCGTCGCACTATGCACGCGAAGAGGTGAGCCCGAGAATTCGCGACAGGTACGACGACACACTTCGCCCCGTCGTCTCGTCAGCTCGGTCCGCTGCCGAGAGCGGCATCGCCGGAGCGCGTTCGGCGGCGAGCAACACCCGCCATCGCATTACCGATGAGGTCATTCCCAACGCAACGGCCGCGCTCGGTGCAGCCCTGGCGGCCATAGAGGTGGCGAAAAACCACCAGGTTCGGGATGCCCTCGACCGGGCCTCGAAGATCGGCACTGATGTCGGCACCCGCGTAGGCATCATCCAGCCGAAGCCCGCGGCCGGCCCCGGCAAATACATCCTTATTGGTATCGGCGTCGTCGCCTTCGCCGTCGTGGCCTACGCCGCGTGGCAGACCCTTCGCGCCGACGATGAATTGTGGGTCGAAGAAGATGTCGCACCACTCCCTCTCGCGAACGAGAGCTGAGCCCAACAACAGCCGGTCAGTGGGTCCGAGGTGTGGAACGCTTAGCGTGCCAGGCCCCCAGAGCGATATCGACCAGGCTGACACGGGGGAGGGCGCCTACGTCGTCCAGGGCCACCCAGCGGGCTTCATCACTCGAGCCGCCGATCTCGTGCGCCAGTTCGCCAGACACGACCATCGCTTCGTACACGATCCGGAACGAATGTAGCGGCTCGCTGCTGGTTCCCTGGCGCGAGGGGCCCGGAATCACGATCGAGTCGGCGCTCAGCAGGCCTCCGACCGCTGCCGTGAACCCGGTCTCTTCGCGAATCTCACGGATCGCAGCATCCACCGGCTGCTCACGCTCCTCGACTCCACCGCCGGAAAGCGACCACCGGCGCCCCTCGTGCCAGTGGGTAAGCAGTATGGAGCCGTCAACGACAATGACGCCGTACGCGGCGACCCGAATGTCCATATGTGGAGCCTAGGGGAATCGAACCCCTGACCTCCTGCTTGCAAAGCAGGCGCTCTACCAATTGAGCTAAGGCCCCGCGAATCGCTGTGCCGGAGGGCACCGCGACTCCCGGTACTTCAGGTGAAGAAATCTCTTATGAAGATTCCAGTGGGGATACGAGGACTTGAACCTCGGACCTCTTCGTTATCAGCGAAGCGCTCTAACCGCCTGAGCTATATCCCCCAGACCAGATAAGAACCTATCTTATCCCGGCCGGTTCCTTGTAATCGGCACCGTGTAGTCGGCAACGCTCACTGCGCTATCGCGGCACCGTGCGAGCGATCAGTTATTAGTGAACCCCACGAGCAGTCCACCGGTGATCCTGACACTGAAGTTGTAAAGCATGCTGGCGATCGCACCCAACGCCGTGCCCACGACAACGTTCAGGATGGCAATCACCACGGCGAAGAGGGCGACCTTCGCGAGCGAGAGGTTAGCCGTCACACTAAAGTTTGGATCCCCCAGAATGTCCTTAAGAACCTTATCGAGGCTGCCGAAAATGCCCGTCGAGTTGAGCACAATCCACACCAGGATGGTGGCAATCACCAGGATGATGCCGAGCGACAGAGCAATCAGGAACGAAAACTTCACCGCCGACCAGAAGTCGATGTAGACGAGTTTTAGGCGAACCTGCTTGGTGGCGACCTGGCGCTGTGATTTGCGTTGAAGCTTCTCTGCGACGCTACTCATCGGACACTCTCATCTGGCGACTCGCCTTTCCCGGCGGATTCCACGACGACCTGGTCGGTATCGACCGGCTCCTCGGATTCCTGGTTCTCTAGATTTCTTTCACTGTTGCGGGCAATGGCGATGATCCGATCATCGTCCGCGAAGCGGGCAAAGACCACGCCCATGGTGTCTCGCCCTTTGGCCGGGACCTCAGCGACAGACGAGCGTACCACCTTGCCACTGGCAAGAACCACCAGAACTTCGTCCTCATCGCCCACAATCAAAGCGCCCGCCAGGTCGCCCCGGGCTTCGGCCAACTTCGCCACCTTGATGCCCAGCCCACCGCGGTTCTGTACCCGGTATTGGTCGACGGAGGTGCGTTTGGCGTAGCCACCCTCCGTCACCACGAACACGTACCCGCTGTCGCTGACAACGCTCGCCGACAATAACTGGTCTTCCTCGCGGAAATGCATTCCGATGACGCCTGAGGTCGACCGGCCCATGGGACGCATGGCTGAGTCAGAGGCCGTGAACCGAATAGACATGCCCTTGCGTGACACGAGCAACACATCGGCATCCTCTTCAACCAGCATCGCCGAGACGACCTCGTCACCCTCGCGCAGATTAATCGCGATGATTCCGCCCGTACGATTCGTGTCGTACTCGGTCAGAGCGGTCTTCTTCACGAGACCACCTCGGGTGGCGAGTACAAGATACTTCGCCGCCTCATAGTCAGGAATGTCGAGTATCTGTGCAATTTCCTCACCGGGCTGCATCGCAAGCAGGTTGGCAACGTGCTGGCCCTTGGCATCGCGGCCGGCTTCCTGCAGTTCGTACGTTTTGGCGCGATAGACCCGGCCCGTGTTCGTAAAGAACAACAGCCAATGATGGGTGGTCGTCACGAAGAAGTGATCCACCACGTCGTCGGCGCGAAGCTGGGCGCCCTTGACACCCCGGCCGCCGCGATGCTGACTGCGGTAATTGTCACTGCGGGTGCGCTTGATGTAGCCGCCGCGGGTGACGGTGACGACCATTTCCTCTTCGGGAATAAGGTCTTCCACGCTCATATCACCGTCAAAGCCGAACATGATCTCTGTGCGGCGATCGTCACCGTACTTTGCGATGAGGTCAGTGAGCTCCTCGCTGATGATGTCTCGCTGGCGCTGCGGGCTGGCAATGATAGATCTGAACTCCACGATCTCAAGTTCGATCGCGTCGTGCTCGTCGACGATCTTCTGTCGCTCCAGTGCTGCGAGTCGGCGAAGCTGCATCTCCAGAATGGCGCGGGCCTGAATCTCGTCGATATCCAGCAGCGCGATAAGCCCGTCGCGGGCATCTTCCACGGTAGAGGAGCGACGAATCAGGGCAATGACGTCGTCAAGTGCATCGAGAGCCTTCAGATATCCCCGCAGGATATGTGCGCGCTCTTCGGCCTTGCGCAGGCGGAACTCCGTGCGCCTGACAATGACCTCGATCTGATGGGTTGCCCAGGCGGTGATGAAACCGTCTATCGACAGGGTGCGAGGGATACCGTCGACAATAGCCAGCATGTTCGCGCCGAAATTCTCCTGCAGCGGGGTGTGCTTATAAAGATTGTTGAGAACGACCTTGGCGACCGCGTCACGTTTGAGCACAATCACCAGGCGCTGGCCTGTGCGGCCGGATGTCTCGTCCCGGATGTCAGCGATGCCCGCGAGTTTGCCGTCCTTAACGAGGTCGGCGATCTTCAGCGCGAGATTATCTGGGTTGACCTGGTAGGGCAACTCGGTGACCACGAGGCAGGTGCGACCCTGAAGTTCTTCGACGTTGACAACGGCGCGCATGGTGATGGAACCGCGTCCTGTGCGGTAGGCATCCTGGATCCCCTTGAGGCCAAGAATCTGGGCACCGGTCGGGAAATCAGGGCCCTTCACCCGCTGTATGAGTGCTTCGAGAAGCTCCTCCCTGCTGGCCTCGGGGTTGGCCAGATGCCAGAGTGCTCCCTCGCCAACCTCGCGCAGGTTGTGAGGAGGGATGTTTGTAGCCATCCCGACGGCAATCCCAACAGAACCATTCACGAGCAGGTTGGGGAGGCGGCTCGGCAGAACAGTGGGCTCTTTGGTTCTGCCGTCGTAATTGTCTTGGAAGTCGACCGTATCTTCCTCGATGTCACGGACCATCTCCATGGCCAACGGTGCCATCTTGGTCTCGGTGTAACGATGCGCCGCAGCGCCATCGTTGCCGGGAGAACCGAAGTTTCCCTGGCCGAGAGCCAACGGGTACCTCAGACTCCATGGCTGCACCAGCCGCACCAGTGCGTCGTAGACCGACGAATCCCCGTGAGGGTGGAACTGCCCCATCACGTCGCCGATGACGCGCGTGCACTTCGAGAATCCCTTATCCGGCCGGTACCCGCCGTCATACATCGCGTAGATTACCCGCCGGTGCACGGGCTTTAGCCCATCCCTTACCTCAGGTAGTGCGCGCCCGACGATTACACTCATCGCATAGTCGAGGTAGGACCTCTGCATTTCCAGCTGCAGGTCAACCTGCGTGACCTTGTCGTGCGTCTCATCGAGCACTTTATCGGCGAAGATCGGCTCTTCTGGTTCTGTTACATCAGCCATGGTTGTGCCCTAAAGATTAGAAAACCTAAGAATTGAGAGGTCTAGATGTCGAGAAAGCGGACGTCTTTGGCGTTGCGCTGGATAAAGTTTCGCCGCGACTCTACGTCCTCACCCATAAGGGTCGAGAAGATCTCATCGGCAGCAGCGGCGTCATCCAGGGTCACCTGCAACAGGGTGCGAGTGGCGGGATCCATTGTTGTCTCCCATAGTTCCTTGTAGTCCATCTCACCCAGACCCTTATAGCGCTGGATCCCGTTGTCTTTCGGCATGCGCCTGCCGGAGGCCAGCCCCAGTTCGACCAGAGCATCTCGCTCGCGGTCGCTGTAGACATATTCATGCTGTGCGTTGCTCCACTTAAGTCGGTAGAGCGGGGGCTGCGCCAGATAGACGTAACCCAGATCGATGAGTGGGCGCATGTACCGAAATAACAGCGTCAGCAATAGCGTGGTGATGTGCTGGCCATCGACGTCGGCATCAGCCATCAGCACGATCTTGTGGTATCTGGCCTTGGTGGGGTCGAAGTCCTCTCCCACGCCGGCGCCGAATGCGGTGATCATGGCCTGGACCTCCGCGTTACCGAGAGCGCGATCGAGTCGTGCTTTCTCCACGTTCAGGATCTTGCCGCGAAGTGGGAGGATTGCCTGGAATTCGGGATTTCGGCCCTGTACCGCCGAACCGCCTGCGGAATCACCCTCGACCATGAAGATCTCAGAGAGGCTAGGGTCCTTGCTCGAGCAGTCACGCAGTTTGCCGGGCATCCCGCTCGACTCGAGAAGCCCCTTACGGCGGGTCTGCTCGCGAGCCTTGCGGGCGGCGATGCGGGCCTGGGAGGCCTGGATCGCTTTGCGGATGACATCGCGCGCCTGCGTCGGGTTGCGATCGAACCAGTCACCGAGCTGCTGGCCAGCGAGGCGCTGCACGAAAGCCTTTGCTTCGGTGTTACCGAGTTTGGTTTTGGTCTGGCCCTCGAACTGCGGTTCGGCAAGTTTTACGGAGATGACCGCGGTAAGACCCTCACGCACATCGTCCCCCGAAAGATTCTCATCCTTCTCCTTGATGATGTTCTTCTCGCGAGCGTAGCGGTTCACGAGTGTGGTCAGGGCAGCGCGGAATCCCTCTTCGTGAGTTCCACCCTCGTGCGTGTTGATGGTGTTGGCGTAGGTGTGAACGCTCTCGGTGTAGCCGTTCGTCCACTGCATCGCCACTTCGAGCGAGATCTTTTTTTCCGTGTCTTCGGACTCGAACGCAATCACATCCGGGTGGATCAGATCGTTCTTCTTGGTCTTGTTCAGGTACTCCACGTAGTCGACCAGTCCGCGTTCGTACATGTAGCTCTCCGACACTTCCTCCTCACCGCGCTCATCGGTGATGGTCAGGCGCAGGCCCTTGTTGAGGAATGCCATCTGCTGAAAACGGGCACGGAGGGTCTCATACTCGAACTCAACAGTCTCGAACGTCTCCTTGCTGGGCCAGAAGGTCTGCTGGGTTCCCGTCTCCGTCGACGATTCTCCCTTTTTCAGGTCGCCTGTCGGCACGCCATCCTTGAAACTCATGCGCCACACGTGACCCTGGCGACGCACCTCGGTATCGACCTCGCTTGAGAGGGCGTTAACCACGGAGATGCCTACGCCGTGAAGTCCGCCCGAGACGGCATACCCGCCCCCACCGAACTTTCCGCCAGCGTGCAAAATCGTCATCACGACCTCGACGGTCGACTTCTGCTCCTGCTGGTTCATGTCGACCGGGATACCACGGCCATTGTCGCGTACTCGAACCGAGCCATCCGCCCGGATCCAGATGTCGATGTTGTCGCAGTAACCAGCCAGCGCCTCGTCCACCGAATTGTCGACCACTTCGTAGACGAGGTGGTGAAGCCCCCGGGGGCCGGTCGAGCCAATGTACATACCGGGGCGCTTCCGTACAGCCTCAAGCCCTTCTAAAATCTGGATCTGGTCAGCGCCGTAGCTGTCTGCCGCGACATGTCCATTCGAGATGACCCCGTGCGCAGACGCGTCGTCGGCGAGATCGGGTGTCGGAGTGGACGAAACGGGTAGGTCAATCGGGAGTCCGCCATTGCCGCGCGCGCTGTCTGTCATCTGAAATTGGGCTCCTGCCGATTCGGTGCTCGCCATCCGGGGTAGGGATCTCCACAGGGGAAGGGCTCCCGACGGCCATCCCAAGTCTACCAAAGTGAAGATCCCACAGGGGGCCGTTCCGTGATCTGGGGACTTTTCGTGTGTAGGGTGACCAGTTTTGCCCTGCTACCCGTAGGTATCGCGTGGACCCCGGCCTGGAATTGATCTGGGGCCGCGTTTCCAGGAGGGGGCGTTGGGGCCTTCGAACCTAATCGAGTCGATTCCGGCATCCGGAAATTTGGCTGCGATCGTGGTGGTGATTTGGGACCTCATCAGCCTCAACTGGGTTGCCCACGCGGTGGAGTCGCATTTCACCGTCAAGAGACCTTCGACAATGCCCGCGGGAGTGGAATGCTCTGCCGTCTCTGTGCCGACTATGCCGGGCCACGACGCCAGCAGGTCGGATCGTGCGAGCGGGGAAGTCCATCCCATTTTCGAAGCCAGGCCATCAATCACGTCCCCGATGCCGTGAGGGTCACGACCGTCACCGAAGGGCACACTTGCGCCCTCCCTTTTATTCTTTTTCCGTTTGCGTGCGGTCGCCGATCGGGTGGCCGGGTCACCAAAAATCTGCCGAAAGCGCAGGTAGACGGCGACATGCTCATCGCGGCCGCTGCCGACGGCACGATCGTCCCCGTCGCTATCGCCTCGTTCACCATCAACTCGTTCGTCGAGAGCATCATCACGAGTCATCTGTGACCACTCGCCCCGCCACTATGCGAACTATGTTTCCTGCGAGCGATTCGGGGACATCGTCAAATACTGCCGCGGTGATAAGCACTTGCTCGAAATTGCCCACAGCGGCAGCCAGGCGGCCTCGGCGCGATTCGTCGAGCTCAGCAAAAACATCATCAAGAATGAGTACCGGATCTCCCGTGGAGGATTCGCGCCGGAGCACAGCGGCTGAGGCCAGCTTCAAGGCGAGCGCGAAAGACCATGACTCACCATGGCTCGCGTACCCTCGAGCGGGCATACCGTTCAGTTCGAGCACCACATCATCACGGTGCGGGCCCGCAAGGGTGATGGCCCGATCTAGCTCCAAGCGTCTCAGACGCACCAGGGCACCACGAAAACCCTCCGTGACTACGGACAACAGAAGTGGACCCGACCTAGTCGCCTCGCTATCTCCCGGACCATCAGTGTGGCTGGCGGCGAAAATGCTGAGCTGGCTCGACAGGCGTGCCCCGTGATCTGACCCAACTATCGTCGAATAAGCGGACGATACTTCGGGCCCAAGTTCATCTACAAGCCCGCTGCGGGCCATGATGATCTCGGAGCCCAGGATGACAAGCCGTTCATCCCAGATATCGAGGGTCGATAGGTCACCGCGCGCACCACGAGCTGACTTGAGAAGGGTGTTGCGTTGGCGCAGCACCCGCTCGTAGTCGGCTATGACGGCACTCATCCTGGGTGTTCTCAAAACCAGCAGCTCGTCCATGAATCGGCGGCGACCTGATGGATCGCCGCGCACGAGGGCGAGATCTTCAGGGGCAAAAAGTACGCTCGAGAAGTACCGCGACAATTCGCGCGTCTTAATCGCCGAGCGGTTAATCTGGGCGCGGTTGGTGCCAGATCGATTCAGTTGGACCTCCGCGAGAACCTCACGCTGCCCATGCACAAGACGGGCGCGGACCACCGCGGAATCCTGTCCTTGCCGGATCATCGCATGATCACTCGACACCCGATGGGATCCCAGAGTGCTCAGATATCCCAACGACTCGACAAGGTTTGTTTTACCCTGCCCGTTGCTGCCCACGAACAGATTTGCTCCTGGCTGGAGGTCGACGTCGAGATTCTCGTAGTTCCTGAAGTCAGTGAGGGTGAGATGGGTGACGATCACGAGTGGACGGCGATTCAGCTCTTGCGTACAGCGTGGCCACCAAACTGGTTGCGAAGCGCAGCAACGGCCTTCATGGAGGCCGAATCTTTCTGACGCGACACAAACCGGGCGAAAATTGCCGCGCTGATGGTTGGCACGGCCACGCCGCGGTCGAGGGCGTCATGAACTGTCCAGCGACCCTCGCCTGAATCTTCCACGTAGCCACTGATGTGTTGGAATTCGGGATCTTCCTCCAGCGCCTTCACGAGCAGCTCAAGTAGCCACGATCGCACTACGGTGCCGCGCTGCCAGGCCTTCAATGAGCCAGTGACGTCGGTAACGAGGTCTTTGCGACTTTCCAGCAATTCGTATCCCTCGGCCCACGCCTGCATAAGGGCATACTCGATGCCGTTATGGACCATCTTCACGTAGTGTCCAGCGCCGATAGGGCCCGCATGCACGAAGCCTTCGTCTCGTGGGCCATCCGGACGCAGGGCATCAAATACCGGCATCGCCAGCTCGATATCGGCCGGCTCTCCACCCGCCATGAGCCCGTAACCGTTGCGCAAGCCCCAAATTCCTCCGGACACTCCTACGTCGAGGAACCGGATGCGCCTCTCTGCGAGAAAGGATCCGTGCAACTCGTCTTCGGTGTACCGCGAGTTTCCTCCGTCGATGACCAGGTCATCCGGGCTAAGAACATCGGCCACGCTACGGATCACGTCATCCGTAATCCTGCCAGACGGCACCATAACCCAAATCACTCTTGGCGTGGGAAGCGCGGAAACAAGCTCAATGAGGCTTCCGACATCGCTCACCTCGGCGTTGGGGTCGTATCCGGTTACCGACACACCTCTGGAGCGCAGTCGCTCGCGCATGCTGTTGCCCATTTTTCCCAGGCCGATGATGCCAATGTGCATCGTGACACTCCTCAGGAGCAGTTAGTCGCTATCGCAGTAACAAGTTGGGTTGAAGTAGGTACTTATAGTTGTCCGCGCCAGGCTGGTCCTTCGATGACTGGCTGGTGATCAACACCGGGCCCGGCTTATTGGGGTTATCCGTCTTAGTGAAGGAAATACGAACGAATTCTGAATGCACCGACGTAAGGCCATCGAGCAGGAATTGCGGCTTCAACGACACCACGGTGTCGGTTCCCGTAAGAAAGGCATCAATGGACTCGGATGCCTGCGCCTGCTCTGACCCAATCGCTTCGAGGGTAACGCCCTCGCTTGAGAAGGTGAACCTAAGCGCGGCTTCGCGCTCGAGAACGAGAGATACTCGGCGCACCGCCTCGATGAGTTCGGCGGTGTTGATTACGGCGAAGTTGTCAACAGAGTCAGGAAAAAGCCGACGCACCGGTGGGAAATTTCCCTTGATCAACAACGACGTAACTGTTTTCTTGTCTGCCTGGAATGCAATCAGTTCACGATCATCGGAGCTGGTTATTGCCACGGATATATTCCCGCTGTGGCCAAAGGTCTTGCCGATCTCTACCAAGGTACGAGCCGGCACCAGCGCGGTGGCAGTTTCCACGCCAGAGTTGCCCGCGTCCCACGCGATTTCGCGAACGGCTACCCGATACCGATCGGTCGCAACCAGGGAAACACTGTTTTCGGAGACTTCCAATTGCACACCGGTGATAACGGGCGTCACGTCATCACGAGATGCAGCAACGGCAACCTGGGCGATGGCGGCGGAAAAGTCCTCGGCCCTCAAAACCCCCGCTCGGTCCGACACCTGCGGGAGGGTCGGGTATTCCTCAACGGGCATGCTGAGCAGTGTGAAGTGACCGGCACCGCAGGCGACAGTAATGCGGCCATCCTGTGTGGTGAAAGTAACGGGCGCGTTCGGGAGCCTGCTAGCGATGTCCGCAAGGAGCCTGCCTGACACCAGTATTCGGCCTGGCTCATCGACCTTCGCACTGATTTCAGTTCTAGCCGACACCTCGTAATCGAAGGATGACAACACGAGCCCGTCGCCAGCAGCTTCAATGAGCACGCCACTCAGGATCGGGAGGGTCGTTCGCTGCGGTAAAAGTTTTACGGCGAATGAGACAGCATCACTGAACACATCGCGATTGACCTGGAACTTCATGTAGTTCGCTCCTCACGCGTCAGTGGTCTGGCCGGTTAATACTGGCACAGGCTGCAGTAGCTCTGACCATAGGTTGACTCCCTGCCCAATACTTCTTTATAAAGAACAACATTGTTAACCACTGTGAAGTCTGTGCATAACTGAGTGAAAATGTGTCATTGAGCGGAAACTACAACCGTGTGAGTTGTGCACTGATCACTGTGTTAACTCATGATCACGCACGCTTACCCGGAACCACTGGCGTGTGAACTCCACAGGGGTAATTTTTGTATCAACAGGCACCGCGGCGCGTCGAGGTACTTATCCACAGGTCTTTCACACGGTGTGGAAACTCAGGATTTGTACCGGTGGTTTTGTTTGATGCGACTGGTCAGTTCGGTAACCTGGTTGTAAATTGACCTTCGCTCCTTCATCAGCTCTGTGATCTTCTTATTTGCGTACATGACAGTGGTGTGGTCACGGTTTCCGAAAAGCTGCCCAATTTTCGGGAGGGACAGATTCGTCATCTCACGACACAGGTAC
>NZ_JANLVV010000020.1:0-13509 GCF_031364185.1 Salinibacterium sp.
GGGTTCGAGATGCGCTTGAGCGTTTTCTCGATGTAGGCCTGCTGCTCGTCGGGGTCGAAGCCGTGCTTGGCGACCAGCAGCTCCTTGGTCTCGGCCAGCACCGCACGAATCTCCGCCTGGAGTTCGGGGGTCGCGAGCGCCTCGCGGATCGACACCCAGCCACGATCAATCCCGTGGTAGGCGGCAGCCGCGTGGGCGGTGTTCACGGTGAACAGTTTGCGTTCGATGAACGGCTGGAGGTCATCCACCCAGGTCACACCGACGATCTCGGGCGTCTCGCCCCGGAACGGCGTGCGATCAACCACCCATTCGAAGAACGACTCGATCGTGACATCCAGCCCGCCGTCCTGCTCCGGCACTATTCGGTCGATGGCACAGTTCGCGAAAATCGCCTGGGTTGCCGGGTCGTGCTTCCGAACTTCGGCGGCCAGCATGTCGGTGCCACCGATCGCGTTCTCGCAGGCGATCACCACGAGGGGCTGCGGATTAGTACGACCGGCGAGGCCCTTCGCGATCACCGGGGCCACGAATTGCAGGATTCGCGCACCCACCGCCGTGGTGACGATGTCGGCTTTCGCGATCTCGGCTACCACCTCGGCCTCGTGGGTCTTCGAGTTGATGGCATGGTAATGGTCGACCGTTTTGGTGAGTGCGCCCTCGCCCACCTCGATGACCCGGTAGCTGTCGCGAGCCTGAAGAGCACCGATGAGATCGTCGCTCACATCGGCGAAGACCACCTCGTAGCCGCTCTCATGCAGAAACTGGGCCACAAAACCACGCCCGATGTTGCCCGCCCCAAAATGCACCGCCGACTTCGCCATGCTTTCGATCCTATTCTCGCGGGCCCGGCTGCCGGGTTTCCGGCATGCGCTCGCCCGGCCCCGTCCGGGGGTCGCCGTGCCAAATGAAGGAACTAAGGCCGCGGCGAGGAGGCGCACCCGCGCAACTCCGGGCATCCTGGCTCCCAGGTTCTTGCAGCGGGCAGAAATCTCCTTCATTTGGCAGGCGCGGCACTGGGTGGCGGAGCTGGCGCGGCAGATACCCAGCACCGCGTTACACGCGCGTCATATCCATAGGGTCTAATGGAAAAACTATGGACTTAATCGAGGTGCGTGATGTGCGGTTGGCGCGCACCCGCGCCGATGTCGTCTTCGCGCCCGGTGAGCGCGCCATGGGCGGCGGAACCTGGCTCTACTCAGAGCCACAGCCCGGATTGACCGGCATCGTCGACCTCACCGGGATGGGGTGGGAGCCGATCGTCCGCACCGCCGACAACATCACCGTCGCCGCGACCTGCACGATCGCGATGCTGCGCGAGCTGCCCGATTCCGAGCTGTTCCTGCAGTGCGCAGACTCGCTCCTGGCGTCCTGGAAGATCCAGCAGACCGCGACCGTGGGCGGCAACATCGCCCTCGCGCTGCCCGCTGGGCCCATGACCTCGCTGGCGGCATCCCTCGACGGGGTTGCTGTGATCTGGACTGCCGATGGCGACGAACGCCGGGTGCCCGTGGTCGACTTTGTGACCGGAGTGGTGCAGACCGTTCTCGGCCCCGGCGAGGTGCTGCGCGCCATCGAGCTGCCCACGGCATCGCTGCATCACACCGTGTTCAGGCGCATCTCCCGCTCCTCGATGGGGCGCACCGGCACGCTCGTGATCGGGCGAGTGGATGCCTCCGGCGAGACGGTCTTCACGGTGACAGGTGGCACGACCCGCCCCCGGCAGCTCAGGTTCAGCGAGGCGCCGAGCCCCGCGGCGGTGGCATCCGGGGTGGATTCGATTGATGACTGGTACGACGATCCGCACGGCTCCCCCGACTGGCGCCGCGCGATGAGCCTGAGATTCGCCGAGCAGATCCGGCAGGAGCTGGCATGAGGTTCACGATCAACGGCGAGCCCACCGAGACGGTGTCGAAGCCGGGCCAGGTGCTGCGCAGCCTGCTGCGCGACCTCGACCATTTCGAGGCGAAGAAGGGCTGCGACGCGGGCGACTGCGGCGCATGCACGGTACTGCTCGACGGCGAGGCCGCTCATTCGTGCCTGGTGCCGGTGCACCGGCTTGAGGGTGCCAGCGTGACGACGGTGTCGGGGCTGGGCACGGTCGACGCTCCGCATCCGATGCAGCGGGCGTTCGTTGCCGCCGGTGGGTTCCAGTGTGGATTCTGCACGGCGGGGCTCGTGGTGACCGCATCCACCTTCACCGAGGCCGACCACGCTGACCTGCCTCGGCTGCTGAAGGGTAACCTGTGCCGCTGCACGGGGTACCGCTCGATCCATGACGCGATCGTCGGCGTTTCCAACACGGTCTGCGCTCCCAGCGGGGATGCCGCCGGGCGCTCGATCGCACCTCCTGCGGCACTGCGCGTGGTCACCGGCACCGAGCCATACACGCTCGATGTAAAGACCACCGGGCTGGTGCACCTCGCCGTGCTGGGAAGCCCGCATCCCCACGCCAGGATCACGACGATCGACACGACCGCGGCCGAAGCCATTGAGGGGGTGCACGCGGTGTTGACCCACCGGGACTCCCCCGCGATGCTGTTCTCGACCGGTCGTCACGAAGACCGCAACGATGATCCGGATGACACGCTCGTGTTCGACGAGGTGCTCAGGTTTCGCGGCCAGCGTGTCGCCGCCGTGGTGGCAGACACGGTTCGACTCGCGCAGCTCGCCCTCGCCTCGATTCGCGTCGAATACGAGCTGCTCCCGGCCGTGTTCGATCCACTGGTCGCTCGAGCGACGGGTGCGCCACTGGTGCACGGCGATAAGGGGCCCGAGTCTCGCATTGCCGCGCCCGAGCGCAACACCGTGGCCGAGTTTCATGGTGAGCTGGGCGACGTCGACGCCGCGATCGCCAGCGCAGTGGCATCCGGCGGCGCTTCGGTCAGCGGCACCTGGACCACCCAGCGCGTCAACCATGTCTCCCTCGAAACGCACGCCACTCGCGGCTGGATCGACGCCGACGGTCGGCTCGTGCTGCGCACCTCGAGCCAGGTTCCCTTCCTGGTGCGCGATGAGCTGTGCCACATCTTCGGCCTCCATCCTGAGAAGGTGCGCGTCTTCACGGCGCGCGTCGGCGGCGGCTTCGGCGGCAAACAGGAGTTGCTCACCGAAGACCTCGTGACGCTGGCCGTGCTGAAGACGGGGCGTGCGGTGCAATACGAATTCAGTCGCGAAGACGAGTTCATGATCGCCCCGGTACGCCATCCGATGCAGGTTTCGGTGACGTTGGCCGCGACATCCACTGGCCAGTTGACGGCGATGGCAGTCGACCAGCTCATGGATACGGGTGCGTACGGCAACCACGGAATCGGCGTGATGTTCCACTCCATTCACGAGTCGGTGGAGGTGTACCGCTGCGCGAATAAACGGGTGGATGCGCAATCGGTCTACACGAATAACCTGCCGTCTGGCGCGTTCCGCGGCTACGGTCTCGGGCAGGTGATCTACGCCATCGAGTCGGCCATGGATGAGCTGGCTCGCGAGTTGAACATCGACCCGTTCGAGTTGCGCCGCCGCAACGTGATCGTTCCCGGGGATAACTTCGTGGTCACCGATGCGGAGGCGCAGAGCGACCTGTCGATGGCCAGCTACGGGCTGGACCAGTGCCTCGACCTCGCGGAGGCGGCGCTCGACCACAGCCTCACCGGTCCGGACGGCTGGCCGGTCGGCACTGGGATGGCCCTGGCGATGATCGCCACGATTGCCCCGCGCGGGCACTTCGCGACGGCGAGCGTCACGGTGCTCGACGACGGCATCTTCGAGATCGCCGTGGGCACGGCCGAGTTCGGTAACGGCACCACCACCGTGCACACACAACTCGTCGCCACGGCCCTCGGCACCACGGTCGACCGCATCCGGATCCGCCAGTCAGACACGGATGTCACGGCCTACGACAGCGGCGCTTTCGGGTCTGCCGGCGTGGTCGTGGCCGGCAAGGCGCTGCTCGCCGCCTCCGAGCAGCTGCGCGACCTGATCGCGTCGCAAGGGCTCTCGGTCGGGCTGTCGGCCACCGCCGAGCACGACGGTACGCCGCGCAGCGTGTCGTTCAACGTGCACGCCTTCCGGGTGGCCGTGAACCCCGCCACCGGCGAGGTTCAGATCCTGCAGTCGATCCAGGCGGTGGATGCCGGGGTGGTGCTCAACCCCGAGCAACTCCGGGGCCAGATCGAGGGCGGCACGGCCCAGGCCATCGGCACCGCCCTGTTCGAAGAGGTGCTGCTCGACGGCGAAGGCCGCGTCATCACCACCGCGCTGCGCAACTACTATGTGCCGCGATTCGTTGACCTGCCGGTCACCGAGGTGCTGTTTGCCGACACGCATGACCCGCTGGGCCCGCTCGGTGCGAAATCGATGAGCGAGGCTCCGTACAACCCGGTAGCGCCGGCGCTGGCCAACGCGATCAGGGATGCGATGGGAGTGCGCAGCTTCGAGCTGCCGATGTCGCGCGATCGGCTGTGGCGGCTGGCATCCACGGCTCAGCGCGTCTCGTAGACATCACCGCGATGCCCGACCCGCAGCACCAGAATGACAATCGCGTCATCGTCGATCTCGTAGATGATGCGGTAGTCACCGGTGCGAACTCTCCACTCGCCGGCGCCACCCACGAGCTGGATGGCTTTCGGCGGTCGGGGATTGTCCGCCAGGAGGTCGATCGCTCTCGCCCCTCCGTCCGAAATGACGGAACTCCGGGTGGCAGTGCACTGCAATTCGGCCATGGCCGGGACCAACGGTGCCAGGATCTCCGTCATTTCGGACGACCGAGGCCGAGGGACGACCGAGGTTGCGGGCCGCCGTGGTTGCCGGACGGTTGCGGGAAGGACGGCGAGGCCCACCGCTCAGGCAACAACCGCTCGCGATACGGTGTGGATCGTCCCGGTCGTCACGCTCAGCGGCAGCGCGGAGCCGCCCGCGCGGGCCGCCAGCACCTCCGCGAGGATCGAGATCGCCGTCTCCTCCGGGGTGCTCGACCCGAGGTCGAGGCCGATAGGCGAGTGCAGGCGCAGCATCGCGGCATCCGTCACCCCGCGCTCTCGCAGCGAGGCAACCCGGCGGTCGTGCGTGGTGCGCGAACCCATCGCCCCCACATAGGCGACCGGCAACTCCAGCGCCTGCGTAATGAGTTCGGCATCAAACCTGGCGTCGTGGCTCAGAATGCAGATCACCGTACGCTCATCTACCGGCGTCACCGCGAGATAGTCGGTCGGCCATGAGACCACGACCTCCGCTGTCGAGAATCGAGTGGATGTCGCGAACAGCGGCCGAGGGTCGCACACCGTCACGCGGTACCCCAGTGCCGCCGCTGCCGGAGCCAGCGCTACCGAGAACTCCATCGCCCCGAAGATGATCATCCGAGGTTGGATCGGGGGGTGCTCCACGAACAACTCGGGCTCGTCGCCGTCGCAGATCACACTGGTGATGCTGCTGCGCTCCCGCAGGGCCGACACGATCTGTGCAGTCACGGGCTGGACGTGGATGCGCAACTGCCCACCGCAGGTCAGGCCCACGCTGAACGCCGACTCGTCACTGACGCCGAACTCGACGGTGCGGGCCACGCCGTCGGCCAGGACCTGCTCGCAGGTCTCCACCACGGCGCCTTCGACGCAGCCTCCCGCGATGCTGCCGATGACCGACTGGCCGTCAAACGCCATCGATGTGCCGACCGTGCGCGGGGCACTACCCTCGATCGAGATGGCCGTCGCGACGACGAGCGTGCGCCCGGCATCCACTGCGTGAATCAGCCGATCGGCGATGTCGAACATGACGTAAGCGTCGCATATCTGCCTGTCAGTCTGGTGACGAGAGCCCGACCAGCTCGGCGCTGGCATCCCACAGCCAGGTGGCAAGCCCCGCCTCGTATGCCTGCCTGGCGGCTTTCGCGACCCGACGCTTGATGAAGTACTCCCCCAGCGGCCAGTCAATGCCGGGGCGAGAGGTCGCCAGCCAAACCAGAGTGTCTGCGCCCGTCTCCGCGGTGCCGAGTAAACGACGAACCACCGTTCTGTACATCACCCGCATGGGGCTCGAACTTCCTGCGGCAAAATTGGTGGCGATCACGCCCGGATGAAACGATGCCGATGCGATGCCCTGGGCTCTGAATCGAAAATCGAGCTCGCGAGCGAAGAGGATGTTCGCCAGTTTCGCGTCGCCGTAAGCCCTGTTGGATGAATACTTGCGCTCGTTCTGAAGGTCATCGGTGTCGATGCGCCCGAAGAGTTCGTTGGCTGCGCTGGAGGTGGCGATGACCGTCGCCCTGCCGCGGATGAGGTTCGGCAACAGCAAGTTCGTCAACAGGAAGGGGGCCAGGTGGTTGACCTGCAGCGTCTTCTCGAGACCATCGACGGTGAGCTCACGCTGCGCCATGATGCCGCCGGCATTATTGGCAAGCACATCGATGCGCGGATAGGCGGCCGCCAGCGTCGCTGCGAGTTCGCGCACCTCGGCCAAGCTGGCGAAATCCGCCAAATAGTAGGGCGCTCCGAGCTCGCGGGCGACCGCCGCGGTCTTCTCCGGTGACCTGCCGACCAGCACCACGGTGTCGCCCCTGCCCGACAGCGCCCTCGCCGCGGCCGCCCCGATGCCGTCACTGGCACCGGTGATGATGATGGTCCTGCCGGTCATTCGCATGCTCCTGTCGTAACTGGTGTCAGCCTAAGCCTCGATGCGGAATTGCACAGACACGGTCACTGCGGCGAGAATGCCATTGCTGACCCCACGATGTACGCCGTCACCTGCGCCCCCGCCGTAAGGGTGCCCGCTGATACGACTCGCGAGGTCATGCGGGTGCCGTCGGCAAGGGCGAGGCCTACGAGCACATCGTGGCCGCCGTAGCTCATTGTGGTGACCGTCGCTGGGAGCCCCTCCGGTTGTGTGCCCTCGGGGCCGAGCGTCAGCTGCTCGGGCCTCAGCAGCAGTGTCACCGCTTGCCCCTCTACCGGGGTGGGGATGCTCGCGCTTCCCCAGCTCGCGATCACACGGCCGAGCCTGCACTCGACGAATCCGTCACGCCATATTCCGGCCACGAGATTCGATTCGCCGACGAACCCCGCAACCCAGGGGTCGTGTGGCCATTCGTAAATCTCGCGAGGCGTACCGAATTGCAGGAGCGTGCCGGCGTTCATGACGGCAACGAAGTCTGCAGTCGACAGCGCCTCGGCCTGGTCGTGGGTAACAAGAATTCCCGTCACTCCCTCGGAGGCGAGCAGGGCGCGCACTTCGGTGCGAAGCTCCACTCGGAGCACCGGGTCAAGAGCCGCGAAGGGCTCGTCGAGCAGCACGACCTCCGGCCTCACAGCCAGCGCGCGCGCGAGAGCGACCCGCTGCGCCTGGCCGCCGGAAAGCTGCGACGGCAGCCGATCCGACAGTGCACTGAGGCTCACCAGGCCCAGTAGTCGCGCGACCTCAGGTCCCCGGGCGGCGCGACGTGCCGCCCGGGGGCCAATGCCGAGCCCGAAGGCCACATTCTCGGCCACGGTGAGGTGAGGGAATAGTGCGGCATCCTGAGGAACCCACCCCACCCTGCGCTTCTCCGGGGCCAAATGGATGCCGTGAGTGGCCACCATCCGCTGTCCGATCCTGATTTCTCCCGACCTGGCTCTCATGAGCCCGGCGATGGTGCGCAGCAGTGTGGTCTTGCCGCACCCGCTCGGGCCGACCACGGCCGCCAGTGCGCCACTGGGCACATCGAGGGTGATGCCGCGCAGCACCGGTTCGGAGTCAAAACCCACCACCACGTCGGTCAGGCTCAGCTGGGTCATGACGGCACCTCGTCAGGTCGGCCGCGTCGGGCGTCCGACAGTAGGAACGCGGGCACCGCCGCCACCAGCACGAGCGCGGCGGCGTAGGGGGCGGCGGCGCCGTACGACGAGACATCGGTGCGCGCCCACAGTTCCGTGGCCAGCGTATCGGTGCCGGTCGGTCGCAGTAGAAGGGTCGCGGGAAGCTCCTTCATAGCGGTGACCGCCACCAGCAGGGCTCCCGCCATGATGCCGGGGCGCGCGAGTCTCGCGGTGACATGCCACCACGACTGCCACCGGCTGTAGCCGAGGGCGCGTGCGACATCGGCGAGGGACTCGGGCACCTGCGCCACGGAGCTGCGGATCGCCCCAATCGCCTTCGGCATGAACAGCACGCCGTAGGCGAAGGTGAGCACGAGGGCCGTCTGGTACAGCGCGGGCACCACTGCCAAAGAGAAGAACACGAGCGAGAGCCCGACGACGATTCCGGGCAGGCCGAGACCGAGGTATCCAGCCGATTCGATAGCCCTCACGACGCGCCCGCCGTACCGCGCAGCGAGAGCCGCGATCGGTGCGGCCAGAAGCACGGCAAACACAGCGCCACCGAGTGCCAGCAGCAGAGTATTCGCGATGGCCTGCGCAAGCGAGAATATGTCCAGGTCGCGAAGCGTCTCCGCCTGAAGAAGTCTACCGATAAGCACAGCGACCGGGACGCCGACCGCGCACGCCGGGACCGCCGCCAACAGCAGGTATCCCGGGATGCGAGCGGCGCCCAGCGTCACCACACGCACTCGCGACACTCCGGTGACGGCACCGAACTGGCGCCGCGCGCGGCCTCGGGCACGCTGCTCGCCGAAGACGAGGATCATGGCGAGTGCCACAAGAATAATTGCCAGGATGGCCGCATAGTTGCGGTTGAAGCTCGACCCATATGCCTGCTGGATGGCGGTCGTCAGCACGGGGTAGCGCATCAGTGCGACCGCCCCGAATTCCGAGAGCACATACAGCGCCACCAGCAGTGAGCCGGCGAGCGCAGCAGGTCTGATCTGGGGCCACGTCCCGAGCCAGAATGCCCGCCATGGCCCGTGACCGAGAGTGCGAGCAACATCATCCAGTCCGGTCGTTCCGCCGCGCATCGCGGCCGCGACCGGCAGGGTCACGTAGGGAGTAGAAACAATCGTCAGAAGAAACGTAGAGCCCCAAAATCCCTGCATTCCGGGAAAAAGCGCGAGCCACCCGAACGCCGCGAGGTAGGAGGGCACCGCGAGTGGCAGCGCCGCGAGCACTATCCACAGGCGCAGGGCGCGAAGCCGCGCCCGCACTAGCAGGAAGGCCGTGACCAGTCCGAGCACGAAGGAGGCGAGCGTGACAGTGACAATAAGCGACACCGTATTGAGCAGCAGCGCAGGCATCCGCGGTCGGGCGAGGATCGAGGCAATCTCGTTCGGCGCGCTGCCGGAGACCCGTACCAGGAGGTAGGCGAGCGGAATCGACGCTACGGCGCACGCGAGGGTCGCCAGCGCCAGGAGCGCATGCGGAGGTCGCCGCGCCCCTACAGAGGGTGCGGCGACCTCGATGACATGCTGGGTCATTCGGCTCTCGGTTCGGGAAGAAACGTTCCTACAGAAGACCGTACTTGGCGAGCAACTCCTGAGTTTGGGAGAGCGACTCCAGATCGCTCAGGTCCAGCTTGGGGTTGATCAGGGTATTGAGCGCGGGCACACCGTCGGGCGCGGCGACTCCGGGAAGCAGCGGGTACTCGTAGGTCTGCTCGACAAAATACCGCTGGCCCTCCTCCGAGATCAGGTACTCGAGGAACGCGAGAGCATCGGGGTCGCCTTTGGAGCCTTTCAGGATTCCGGCACCGGTGACGTTCACCATCCCGCCGGCATCGCCTGCAAGAAACGCGAGTTGGGCACGCATGGCATCCGCACCGAGCTCAGCGGCGTCTTCAAACCAGTAATAGTGGTTGATAAGGCCGAACGACACCTCCCCCGAATTCACCAGGTCGAGCGTTTCGCCGTTCTTTTCGGTGAGTACGGGAGAGTTCTCACTCATCCCTTTCACCCATGCCTCTGCGGCGTCTTCACCGTCGAGAACCCGCATGGCCGTGACGAACGACTGCATACTCGCGTTGCCGGGCGCAAAGGCGACCTCACCGGCGTAGTTGGGGTCAGTGAACGTCGCGATCGCGTTCGGAACGTCGGCCGCGTCGACCGTCTCCGAGTCGTAGGCGATGACCCGCGCACGGCCGGTGACTCCGAGCCACATACCGTTCGCAGAGGTGAATCCGGCGGGGATGACGGTGGTGAGATCGGCGGGCAGCTTACTGAGAAGGCCCGCGTTCGACAGCGAGCCGAGCGCTCCGGCATCCTGCGACAGGAACGCTTCGGCCGGAGTGTTGTCTCCCTCTTCGAGAAGGAGGGCGTTCAGTTCTGAGCTCGACGCGTACCGGGCGGTGACGTCGATGCCGGTCGCCTCGGTAAACTTCTCGATCAGCGGAGCGATGAGCGCTTCGTCGCGGCCGACATAGAGCGTGAGCGTGCCATCCCCTTGGGCCGCTCCGGCAGCATCATCGGCGGGGGTCGACTGCGAGGTGGAACAGCCCGTGAGTGCGAGTGCCAGGGCGACCGCGCCGGCAGTGATAGCGAGGGAAAAGCGCATAGTGATGAAGCTCCGATAGGTAAAAGTTTTAGGCAAGGCTACCCTAATACTCGAAGGAGTTGCCTCAGGGGCACGTCGACGACGAGCGGAGCGCACGGGCAGCGCACGCCTCGCTCACCCTGGTCATCCGCGAACCCTGGGCAACCCGCGCAAGCCTTCCGTCGTTCCCGCGGGTCGTCCGCATCCTGCTCCCGTTTCTCGCCCCCGCTTCTGCCAAATGAAGGAGATTTCGCAATCTGGCTGCCATTCACTGGTCAACTCAGGGGGAAACACGGTGTGTTCGGCTAGATCTCCTTCATTTGGCAGAAGCGGGACCGGGTGGGCTCCGTCGCGACCTCGTGTTGATAACTCCTGCAGATCGAGCGCGGCGGGAGCGACCTCCCCCGGGTTTCCGCGGTTCGGCGGTAAGCCAAGGCCCGATCTGCAGGAGTTACCAACGGCGACCTCGCGGGATGACCGGTCGGCCCACGGTTCGACACGCCGCCGTTGCCCCCGTAGGCTGGCGCGGTGAAGCTGTGATTCCTGCCATTCCCGCGACCGTGGCTATGCCCGGCGGGATTCGTTCACACGAACAGGACTCAATACCGTGTTATCCACGACCATCATCTCGCTGCGCGCGAGTGGGCTTTCGCACTCGTACGGCGGCCGCCAGGTGCTCAGCGACGTCAGTCTGACCGCAAGCGCAGGCCAGCGCATCGGCCTGCTCGGCGAGAATGGTGCGGGTAAGTCGACCCTCCTGCGCCTGCTCGCGGGCGTTGAGGCCGCCGATCGAGGCACCGTAACCAGGCCCCGACGAACGGCACTGCTCGAGCAGGAGGTGCGCCTGCACCCGACCGCACCCGTTTCTGCGATCATCGAGGGCGGGCTCACTGAACTGCGCGGGATCGAGAGCAGGCTGATGGATGCCGCGGCCGCCCTCGCGACGGATCCCACCGCCGAGGCGCGCTACACGGCCGCGCTCGAGCTCGCGCAAGCCGCGGATGTGTGGGCCATCGACAGGCGCCGCGACGAACTGCTGAGCGGACTCGGCGTGTTGGGCATCCCACTGGACACGCCTATCGGCGAGCTGTCAGGCGGCCAGCGCAGTCGATTCGCCCTCGCCGCTCTGCTGCTCGGCCAGCCCGATGCGGTGCTGCTCGACGAGCCGACCAACCACCTCGACGACGCTTCGGTGGGCTTTCTCGAGCAGACGCTTCGTCAGTGGAAGGGTGTGGTCATCTTCGCCTGCCACGACCGTGCATTTCTCGACGAGGTAGCGACGGACCTGATTGATATCGATTCGTCCAGCAGGGGTGCCACTCGTTTCGGCGGTAGCTCTCGAGGGCGCACGTTCACCGCCTACCTTGCCCAGAAGGCCGCGGACCGCCAGCGCTGGGAGGCCCAGTACTCGTCGGACGAAGCCGAGCTCGAAGCACTGGAGGAGGTCGTGGCCGTCAGTGGGCTGGCGGTCTCCCACAACCGCGGCGCCCGGGACAATGACAAATTCATCGCCAAGTTCAAAGGTGGCAAAGTCGAGAAGCAGATCGCGCATCGTGTGCGAGACGCCCGGGGCCGCATCCACGACCTGGAGGATTCGAGGGTTGAGCGGCCTCCCGAACTCCTGAGATTCGCCGGAATCCCGTCTGTCGCTGCTGCCCCTGACGAGACGGAGCCCCTGATCGAACTACACGACATCCGTGTGGGCACCCGCCTGTCGCTCGATGCGCTGTCGATCCACCCCCGGCAACGGCTCCTCGTGCTCGGTGCCAATGGCGCGGGGAAATCCACCCTGCTGGGTCTGCTGGCCGGGCGGCTGCGGGCCGACGCCGGTGTGATGGCGCGCCGGGAGGGAACCCGGTTCGCCCTCCTCGAACAGGATGTGCAATGGAGCAACCCCCACGTCACACCACGAGCATTGTACGAGCGATACGTTGGCGAGAAGCGGTCGGAGGATGCGCCACTGGCAGCCCTCGGACTTCTCAGCGATCGTGACATCGATCGACCGGTGGGGGTGCTGTCGATCGGCCAGCAGCGCCGAACGGCCCTGGCACTGATCATCGCCCGGCCGCCGCACCTGTTTTTGCTGGATGAGCCGACCAACCATCTCTCACTGGCGCTGGCGACCGAACTCGAGGAGGCCCTCGGCAGCTACCCCGGCGCCGTGGTGGTGGCCAGCCACGATCGCTGGCTGCGTCGCCGCTGGAGTTCGCCGACTCTTCACCTCCACGCGCCTCACTGAACTGGCAGGATTCAGGAGTGAACCTTCGCTCCCCCTTCACCGTGCTCGACGGTGGTTTGTCTACCGTTTTGGAAGCGCGCGGCGTCGACCTGAAACATCCACTCTGGACGGGCCGACTCATCATCGAGTCCCCCGAAACCCTGATCGAGGCCCATGGTGACTATCTGCGGGCCGGCGCCGAGGTGATCATCACCGCCAGCTACCAGTCGAGTGTGGCGGGGCTCGAGAATGCGGGGCTCACCCACGCCGAAGCCGAGGCAGCGCTCGGATCGACCACGACCCTCGCCCGGGAGGCGGTCTCACGCCACGGCTCGACCGCCCTCGTGGCGGCCTCGGTCGGGCCGTACGGCGCTACTCGTGCCGATGGCTCGGAGTATCGCGGTGACTACGACGTCGATGCGGCACAATTGCGCGAGTTCCACCGGCGTCGCCTCAACGTTCTCGTCGATTCCGCCCCCGACCTGCTGGCGGTCGAGACCATCCCCACCGTGTTCGAAGCGCACGCCATCGCGGCGGCGATTGCCGCAACGGGAGCAACTCCGTCCTGGTTCTCCTTCGTATGCCGCGACGAGGCGCACACCGCGGGCGGCGACCGCATCGAGGATGCCATCGCGGTGGCCGCGGGCATCCCTGGCATCATCGCCGTTGGCGTGAACTGCACAGACCCAAGACTCATCGGCCCTCTGCTCGAGCGCGCCGCCACCGTCACCGACCTGCCCCTCGTCGCCTATGCCAATGGCGGCCAGAACTGGAACACGGCCGCCGGGGCCTGGGACGGCGACCCCATAGCGCCCGACGATCCCGCCTTCGTGGCGAGTTGGGTCGCGTCAGGCGCACGCATGATCGGTGGATGCTGCGGCGCAGGCCCAGCGCACATCGCAAGCCTGCGCCGCC
>NZ_JANLVV010000030.1:0-11419 GCF_031364185.1 Salinibacterium sp.
GGTGTGCGCGGCACCGGAGACCATGCCGTCGGCGAGACCGAGGTGCACCATCATGGTGCCGAAATACGACACATCCGTGACGATGTCACGCGCCGCTTCGACCGTCATCCCCTTATGCGCACGCAACCGTGCGTACTCTTCGGCGAAGCGCTCGCGCAGCTCTGGCGCCGTCGGGTCGAGCACGGCGGCGGCGGCAATGTCCACCCCGAGACCGGCGGCACGCGCCCGCACTTCGGTTTCGTCGCCGAGGATTGTCAAGTCGACGACATTGCGACGCAGCAGCGTGCCTGCGGCCTGCAGGATGCGGTCGTCAGAACCCTCGGGCAGCACGATGTGCTTGCGGCTCGACCGTGCGCGCTCCAGCAGGGCGTACTCGAACATCAGAGGGGTTACCGCACTCGATGTGCCAGCACCCAGCTCGGCGATGAGTATGCCCGAATCGACATGTTTCTCGAAGAGGGCAAGAGCGGTGTCGATTTTACGGTGGGATGTCGCGGTCAGCCGTCCGCGCGTTTGCACAATGTACTGCGCGGTGGGGTACGTTCCGTAGTCGGTACTGATGATGGGCAGATCCTGGTCGAGCCCCTCGATGAGGCGATCGATGATCGGGGACAATTCGAATCCACCGTTCAACACGATGCCGGCAAGCGACGGGAATGTTCCGGATGCGTGTGCCGTCAGTGCCGCGAGCAGCATCTCGCTGCGGTCACCAGGGATCACGACCACGCCGCCCTCGATGAGGCGCGGAAGCACGTTCTCCATCGACATCGCCGCGATCACGACGCCGAGGGATTCGCGAGCGAGCAGCGCTCTATCCCCCTTCAGCAGGGTGCCGTCCACGGCATCCATGATCGCCTCGACCGTCGGCGCGACCATGAAGGGATCCTCCGGTACGGCCCACGCCGGCACGTGCGCGGCGGTGCTGATCGCGCCTACGATCTCGTCAAGGTAGTCAGGATCTGCGCGGTTGGCGATGACGGCCAGGAGGCTGGCATGGGCGCCGGCCAGCTCGGGAAGGCTGAGTTCGGCCACCTGCCGCAGCTCGTCGGCGGTGCGGGCCCTCGACTCTGTCGGCTCGCGACCGGTGAGCACGAGCAGCACCGGCGCGCCGAGGTTTGCCGCAATGCGGGCGTTGAACCCGAGCTCCGTCGGCGTCGCGACATCGGTGTAGTCCGAGCCGACGATCACCACGGCATCGCACGTGCGCTCGATCGACTTGAATCGGTCGACAATACGCGAGAGGGCGGCATCCGGATCATCGTGTACGGCCTCGTAGCTGGTCCCGATGCACTCGTCGTACTCGAGGGTGACGCCGTCACGGCCGAGCAGCAACTCGAGCACGAAGTCAGGCTCGTCCGTGGATCGGGCGACCGGGCGGAACACGCCGACACGTTCGACGGTGCGCAGCAGAGTGTCGAGCACCCCCAACGCGATCGACGACTTGCCGGAGTGCCCTTCGGCCGAGGTGATGTAAATCGAACGAGCCATGTTTTCAGACTATTAGCTTGGAAGCTGTTTTCTCTGTGGGTCTCATACAAGGTTCCACGCAGTGGAACATCGGCCGCGCGAAGCGCTTGGCCGAAACTGTAAAAACTCCCCGCGCACCCGCCAGAGCCCGGTTACCCTTGCTACGTTTCCGTCCTGGGGGAGTTGGCCTGGGTGACGCCACGCGAGGAGCCATCACGATTGTAACCCGTGCGGCCGGGTGGGGCGATCTGCGGCTATGATTCCATGAGGTCATGGTGATTCGTGGATGACCGGCCAGGAGAATTCGCCTAGTGGCCTATGGCGCCAGCTTGGAAAGTTGGTTGGGTGCAAGCCCTCGGGGGTTCGAATCCCCCATTCTCCGCTCCCCGCTCACTGCTCCCTCATTCCCCGCTCACTGGGCTCGTCACCCATGCCAGCTGCCCGATTACTATTTGATCGACGTCGAGACCGCGACTTCCTGCTTCTTGTCATGATCCAGGTCGCCACTCGCATCGGACGGCGTAAGCGTCGCGGCAAACTCGATCTGCGAGCCGGCCTGGTAGAGGAAATTCTGGCCATACGAGAACGAAGTACCCGCCGGCCAAGCAAAGGGTGCCTCACCCTTGTTCGGAGCGATCGCTGTGTTGTTGATCTTCATCGATTCATCGAGCGCGAAGTCGGTGATATTGTCCATACCCTGCAGGTAAGGCCAGTCGGCGTAGCGCGCCGAAATCGCCACCAGGTTGTAGCTCAGCGGGATGTCGGCGGGCCCGGTATTCGTGAACACATAGTTGACATAGACGAGCTCGGCGCCGACCTCAATGATGGGTTTATTGGTGTCGGGGTTGACGAAGTTGCCGGGCTTGGTAGCCGCGACAGTACCGACCTGGTAGATCTCTACCTGGAAGTCGGTGCCCGCGATCGTGGTCAGAAGCTCACCGGGGTTGGTGACCGAGTTCGCCCACTCAGGCGAGTCACCCGCGGCCGTGGGGGTTGCAGTCTCTTCAGTGGCCGGAGCTCCAGTGGAGGCCGCCGTCGGGTTATCCGCGACGATCGGACCGGCGCACCCGATAAGGCCAGTCACCAGAACGGAGGCGATGAGCAGAGAAGCGACGGGACGTGAGTTTCGCATGAGTAGTAACCAATTTCTCGAATGAGGGACGAACCAGAGCCGGTTCATCCGGGCGTGTCCGGGAAACCGCCTTACTATGCGTCCCCCGCTTCAGCATAGATGAGCTGCTGACGATTTATCATGAACATGGGTCGTGCTGCCCCTCAACCTCAATTCGCTTCGGGGTAGACTTCCCGTTCCCCGCCCTTGTGTATAGTCGCTATAGACCACTTGATTTTTTGTCATAGCCCACGGGGGACTGTGATCGAGGTTGTCGGCGAAGCCACTGGCACGTTCGTGCGTATTTGCCGGCAGGCGGCGATCGGGATGCCCGGCACACTGACCTTGGAGACGTCATGACCGCCGCAGCGAAGCTTCGGCCACACTCGCACCTGTTCGGTCGCGGACTGACCGCCTGCCTGGTCTTCATGACCCCCGTGTTTTTGGTGCTGTACTTTCTCACCGTGCCAGTCGGTCCCTGGCGTGCTGTTCTCGTCGCGCAGATCGTCGCAACCCTGATCATTGGTTTCGCGTCGTTTCGCCTCCTCGCCGCCGCCATCTGGGTCGACCCCACCGGCATCGCCGAGCGCGGCTTCTTCCGGAGCAAAAAATACATTCCGCTATCCGCCATCGGCTCCATTGTCATGGCCGACCGGTTCGAACCTTCCCGACCGGCGGGCGTGCCCCAGCTCTACGTCTGCGACCACGACGGTAAACAGCTGATCAGGATGCGCGGTCAGTTCTGGTCACGCGCCAGCATGGAGATCGTGGCCGCCACGCTCGACGTGCCGTTCGTTCCGGTTGAGGACGCTCTCTCGACGCGGGAGATCAACGAGGAATTCCCCGGCCTCGGCTACTGGTTCGAGAGGCGGCCGGTGTTGGCGGCCCTGGTTTTCTCGATTGCTATCGCCGCCGTGGGCCTGCTCAGTTTCGCACTGCTGCGGCTTGCGGGCGTGCCCGTTGGCGCTTAGGCAGCGCGAGCAGATATCGACTACTAGCGGCGCTTGAGCGTCGAGAAGATGCCCCGCAGCACTTCCCGCACCACCGTCTGGCCGGCGCGGGATCCAAAAATATCCCCGATCGGGTTGCCCTGTGTTCTGGTGCTGGTTCGACTGGTGGTTCTGGGCTGCGACGTTCTTTCCATCGCGCGCGCTGCCTTGTCGTACTCAGCCTGAACCCTGGCCGCCTCCTTCGCCTGCTGGGCCGCGGCTGCCTGCGCGCCCACCTGGGCTTCGGCCGCCGCCGCAGCGTTCATCTTTACGGCGAGGATTTCGCGTGCTGACTCGCGATCAACGACGGTACCGAACTGCGACAGCAGTGGGCTCGCCGCGACGGTCGCCTGCATCGTTGCCGGGGGCGTCGGTGACATGGAACCCTGCGGCGCCCGAAGCCTGGTCCAGGCGACCGGAGATGGTGCACCCTTCTCATTCATCACGGTGATGATGGCCTCACCGGTCGCCAGCGTCGTGAGCACCTCTTTGAGGTCGTAACCAGACGTCGGGTAGGTCGAGACGGTGGCTTTGAGTGCCTTCGCGTCATCGGGGGTATGCGCCCGAAGCTGGTGCTGCACACGGGAGCCGATCTGGGCGAGAACCTCGCTCGGAACATCCTTCGGCGTTTGGGTCACAAAGAAAATGCCGACGCCTTTCGACCGGATAAGCCTGACCGTCTGGGTGATCGAGGCGATGAAGTCTTTGGATGCCCCATTGAATAGCAGGTGCGCCTCGTCGAAGAAGAACACCAGCTTGGGCTTATCAATGTCGCCCACCTCGGGCAGGTCGTTGTAGAGGTCGGCGAGTAGCCACATGAGGAATGTGGAGAATACCGCCGGCTTGTCTTGCACCCCGGGGATCTCGAGCAGGCTCACTATGCCCTTGCCCTCGGCGGTGGTGCGAAGAAACAGGCTCGTATCAATCTCGGGTTCACCGAAAAACACGTCGGCGCCCTGGTCGGCAAAACCGATCAGCTCCCGCAGGATCACGCCGGCGGTAGCGCTCGACAGCCCACCAAGGTTCTTGAGCTCTGCTTTACCCTCGTCGCTGGTGAGCCACTGAAGCACCGCGCGCAGGTCACTCAGGTCAACAAGCGGCAGCCCCGCGCTGTCCGCATAGTGAAAGACGAGGCTCAGACTCGACTCCTGGGTGTCATTGAGACCCAGCACCTTCGACATCAGCAGCGGGCCGAAACTCGACACGGTCGCCCGAATCGGAACGCCTGTGCCAAGACCTCCGAGCGTGAAATATTCGGTCGGGCTGGATGCCGCGGCCCAATGCTGCCCAATGCTGTCGGTGCGCTGCAGCAGTTTCGGGTTCGACTCCCCCGGGCTCGCAATCCCCGAGAGGTCGCCCTTGATGTCGGCTGCGAACACGGGAACCCCCGCCGCCGAGAGTTGCTCGGCCAGCACCTGCAGCGTCTTCGTCTTGCCGGTGCCCGTGGCGCCGGCAACCAGCCCGTGCCGGTTGACCATGGCGATCGGGATGCGGATGGGCACGTCGGAAAGCGGGTCACCGTTGACGAGGGCGCCCATTTCCAGTGCCAGCGCGTCGAAGGTGTAGCCGGCGCGAATGGTCTCGACCTGTGACGCTGACAGGGGGCCTTCGGTTGTCGAACTGGCGCTGGTGCTCGCGGCGGGCGGCGGCACCGGCTGTGATGTCGGCACCTGCTCGGCTGCGAGGGCGGCCTCGGCGTCGGCCAGGGCTTTTTTTGCTGCTTCGACCAGGGCTGCTGCATCCGTCATGCCGCCAGTTTATGGCGCAGACGCCTCTGTGATGTGGCGCTCGATACTGAATGTTTTGCTTCCGTCGGCGAACCACCCTGAGAAGCGGCTCCGCCAGGCGCCCACCTCCGGGTGCAGCACAACATTGTGTCAGTTCAGAGTGACGTCAGTCTGAACTGACATCACTCACATCGACACCCTGCTCGGCGCAGCGGAAGCGGTAGCCGTACCGGTAGCAGCGGCAGCAGCAGCGGCAGCGGCTTATGCCAGTCGGTCTTCCAACCCCCACGCTTGGCCGAAGCCGCCCTCGGCAACCGGCAGCGCCATCAGGTCAAGGAAGGGCTTCGCGTCGAACGCTTCGGGGCCGAGCACACCGGTGCCTGTCCACACCCCGGTGGCAAGCAACTCGAGTGCGATCACCGGGTTGAGGGCGGTCTGCCAGACCACACACTGCGCCTCATACTCGCCCATCGTCCACTCGTTGTCGCTGACGTGATAGAGATACACCTCGCGCGGCTCGCCATTGACTCCGGTGCCGGTGACCCACAGGCCCGCGCAGGTTTTGCCGGTCATCCGGGGGCCGAGCGTGGCCGGGTCAGGCAGCCCGGCGGCGACGACATCGCGCGGCGCAACCATCACGGGGCCATCCGCCGAACGCACACGAACCGGCTCGGTCTTGTCAAGGCCGAGCTGGTTGAGGGTTTTCAGAATCCCAATGAACTCGTCGCCGAGCCCGTATTTGAAGGTGACACGTTTGGCGTCGACCCACCGAGGCATGAGCAGCACTTCCTCGTGCTCGACGTTGACGCACTCGACGGGCCCAATTCCCTCCGGGAAGACGAACACCTCGGGCTCACTGAACGGCGCCGTCGTGTACCAGCCGCGATCTTTCTCCCAGATCACGGGTGGGTTCAGGCACTCCTCGATGGTGGTCCAGATGCTGAACGATGGTGCGAAGATCTCGTTGCCGGCCTCGTCGCGCACCACCAGGTTGGCACCGTCGCGGGTGCCGAGCTCATCGATCTCATTGAAGAGATGGTCGGCCGCGTAACGCGCAAATACGTCGCTGAGCCCGGGCTCCACTCCCATTCCGACGACGGCGAGGCGGCCAGCGGTTTCCCAATCCGGTGCCTGCGCAAATTGGTCGTCACCAAGTTTTACCCCGGTCTGGCTGTGCGGATCTGTGGGGTGAGGCTCGGAGAGGCTCATCGCCATGTCGAGGTAGTCGACGCCGGCGGCGAGCGCGCCCGCGAAGATGGTGGGCACGAATTTGGGCTCCACCGCGTTCATCACGTGGGTAGCGCCATGCTCAGTGGCGACGGATGCCACGTTGTCGGGGTCAGACGCGTCAATACGAGCCGCGACGAAACGTGCCCCCTGGTCGCCGTGCCGTGCGGTGATCCAGGCGATGGTGCGCTCGGCGCGGGAGAGGTCGTAATCGCTCACGATCATCGTTTCGAAGAAGTCGCGTCGAGCCGCAATTTTGGCGATCGCGTCACCGACGCCGCCAGCACCAACCAGGAGGATTTTCATAGTGTCACGCTATCGCGACGCGGCGGCAGGCGCACTCCACTCCTTCTGCAGCCGGGAGGCCAGCGGCGCCCACAGCAGCACGGCGACGGCCGCCCCCAGCAGCAGTCCGCCGATCGTATCGCTCAGCCAGTGAGCGCCGAGATAGGTGCGGCTCAGCAGCATCAGCACGACGTACGCCACGCCCGCCGCCCAGACCCACCGCCGTTGCAAAAGGATGGCCAGCGTCACCGCCATGGTCGCGGCGTTGGCGACGTGGCCGGAGGGGAAAGATCCAAAGTCGGCAGTCACGAGGATGTCCATGGGGCGCGCTCGACCGAACAGCGACTTAAGAAGCTGCACCATCCCAGCGCTCACCACAGTTGCCAGCACGAAATACACTGCCGACCACCGTTTTCTTGCGATGAGCAGGATGACCGCGATACCGATCGGCACCACGAAGACCCCGAACCACCCTCCGCCCAGAAAGTCCATCGCCAATGCCGGGACCGTCCAGAATGCCGTGCGATGTTCCACGAGTTCGCCGAGAAAGCTGACGTCGACGCCACCGGGGACTGTTCGCACGACCACCATCAGGCCGAGACCGAGCGCCAGCAGCACCGCGACCCCGCCGCTAATTACGGGCCAGCGGCGTGACACGCGCTTCGCTGTTTCGGGGCTAAGGGAGGTGGACATCCCTTCACGTTAGCCCCTGTGTCACTATCCGCAGACCCCTTGTGCTGGTTGGCAATAGGCCCCCCCGGCGCGGCGAATGACTAGGCGCGGGAGACACTCGCGGGATCCGCGAGAACCGACGCGAAGGCGAGCTCGGCAGCGCCCACCATCAGAATGTTTGATCCCAGGCTGGCGCGCATGATGTCCACACCATCCCGAGCGCCGCGCATGGCCCCGCCGCGGATCATTTCGTCGAGCTGCGTGGGTGCCACCCGGTAGAGCGATCCCAGGAAACCACCGAGAACGATGCGGCGCGGATTGAAGACGTTGATCGCATTTCGCAGAGCGATGGAGAGGAATCGTGCCTGCCGCTCGACGATTGCCACCAGCTCGACGGGCGGCTCCGGTCGGGCGAACGCGGCCACCAGCGCCTCCTCGAGTCGCTCGGCCTCGAGGTCGGTGAGACCGCAGGCGTCGAGCAATGGTCGGCGTGATACCTCCGTCTCGAGGCATCCCGTGGCCCCGCAATGACACATCGAGCCATTCGTGTTCACCAGAGTGTGACCGAGTTCGCCTGCGTATCCGTTCGCACCGGTAAGCAGGCTCCCGTCACTGATCACACCGCCGCCGATGCCACTCGCGCCACCATTGAGGTAGATCACGTCGTCGACATCGCGCGCCGCGCCGAACTTGCTCTCGGCGATCGCTCCGCACGCCGCATCGTTGGCGGAAAATACTGCGAATCCGGTTGACTCGGTGAGCATGGCTGCCAGCGGTTCATCGCGCCAACCGAGGTGAGGCGCGAGATCAACAAGTCCGTCGGAGCCGCGCACCAGTCCGGGGACCGCGAGGCCAATTCCGAGCGTTCTGAATTCTGCGTCGAGTTCGCCCCGCATTCCGGCAATGACAGCCGAAACGACGTTAACTACCTCGCGGGCGGTCGGCACCCGCACATTGTCGTACCGCACCCGTCGGATCACCGTGCCGCCGAGAGCCACGAGCCCGATGGTGACCGCGTCAAGTTCCGGGTTCACGCTGATGGCCACGGTACGCATATTCGGTTCGATAACGAGGCTCGGGCGACCAACCTGGTTGGTCTGCTGGGGCTCGGTCTCGAGCACGAGGCCGAGTTGCACCAGCTCTGAGACCAGCGCGGCGATCGTCGAACGATTGAGGCCGAGCTCCTTTGTGAGCTGGGCACGAGAAACGGTCCCACGCTCATGAACCAGACCCAGAACCATCGATAAGTTGTGACGACGAACATTATCGAGGTTATTGCCCCGTATGCTGGCCTTCACAACCCGGGACGCCGTTGATGGCGATGCATTCTCCTCCGGCACAACCTGACCCTTCCTCACCCGTGATTCCGGGGTTCTCGGACATCAGTCGACACGTGTGTGAGTAAAAAAATCCATCGGCAGTAGCGCGTGTTGGACCCCGGGCTGGCCAGCGTGTAACACAACAATACGCCTCCCCAGCGGCGCTGGACATTCGGTGATCACCCCAGTGCAGGGGAGCGTGCTGCTTTTCTCCAGCGTCGGCCTATCAACACCGCACTCATCACAATCCCGATCAAACCGATGACGAGAGGCAGAATGAAGTCCCCGCCGCTCGCCTCCGGGCCAGGCTCAGCGATCCCGTCCGCTAGCGCCTCGACGGGCGGGTCAACCACCGCAATCGTCAGCTCGGTGGTGACCGTGGCGGCGATAGGCACCGTCGTCGCCACGGTGATGGTCCACGCGCCGTCGGTGAGTACGGGCCCCGGTGTTGTCCAGATGCCAACACCCTGCCCGCTCGACACCAGCTCGATCGGTCCGACATCAGCCGAACCCGGCGACGATGCCCTGAGTACCGGATCGATGAGCGCGTCGACAGGATGCCCGTCCTCCTCGTAGCTCGCACTGATGTAGACCCCGCCGAGTCCGTCCTGGGACACCTGCAGCGCAATGCCCCCACCGTGCGCGGAAGCCGGGATAGCCGCACCGCCCGCGGCAAGCAGGATGGCGATCACCGCCACCAACCCTGTGCGCACCGGCCCCATGTCAGCGTCCTTCGGTGGCGCGTCGACGACGAATGAGCCGCGAACCAATGACCACGACACTGCCGAAGGCCACCAGCGCAAGTGCCAATGGCAACGCGCCACCGGCACCGGTGGCTCCGGTGGTAGCCAGCGGGGCACGGCCCGCCGGCCGTGCCGCGACACTGTCAGCAGCCGCAACCTGCAGAGGCCCGGATGCGGCCACGATTTGCCCCTGCACCGTGCGGATCTCTACATGATGGGTTCCGGCATCGAGAGTAAGGGGAACCTGGAAACTGAACGTCAAACCTCCCTGGACATTCGTGGTGACCGTTCCCATTTTTTGGGGGCTGGAGAGTAGCCAAACCTCATAGAGCGTGTCCGGGTCAAATCCCGTTCCCACCATGGTCCAGATGTCACCGACCTGCACTGTCGGGTCATCCACAACGACGGAGGGAGTGGACGGTTCCGGGTCAATCGCCTCGACCGAGATCTCTCCCGTGTCGCTCGTGTTACCTGCCGCATCGCGGGAGCGATAGGTGATCGTGCCCGCCTGGTCCCCCATCTCAACGGGAGTCGAGTACGTTCGCCAGGTGCCAGCCGGATCTGCTTCCCGTCGAAATTCGATCCGGTCGATCCCGCTTGACGCGTCCATCCCCGACAGCGTGATCGCACGGTCAACCTCGGCAGCAATCGCAGTCGGACGGACGGTGTCTCTTCGAATCGTGATGACACTCTGGGGTGATTCATTCGAGGCGATGTCAACCGCTTTAACAGTCACTACCATCGTTCCCTCCATCGCGATCTCGACCGGCGCGTTCATCCCCACGAAGTCACCATCACCGATGCGATACATCACCCTGACCTCGCCGGCGATCGTGCTTGCTGCCGTCGCCGACACGGTCACGGTAGACACCCACCAGCCGTGCTGACCGTCGGCGGTCGGGGGGCTCAGCGTTGGGATGACGGTGACAACCGGTTCCCCATCCCGAGGCGCCGCTGGAACGACCAGGGACGCGATCGCAGACTGGTTGCCTGCGACATCCGTCGTGCGATAGCGGACAGTTTGCTCATCGGTGGTCACCGCAACAGCGCCCGTGTATGCGGTCCAGTCGCCATCGTTGATGCGGTACTCCACGGCAGCGACACCGCTCATTGCATCCGCGCTGGCAATCGCGACGGTACGCAGTGCCGGATCGATATCGCCGATGATAAGCGTCGCGGACTGGGTGGGCAGCGTCTTATCGAGGGAGAACGAGAGTGGCGTTTCTGCGGTTGCGTCACCGTCCGAGGATGCCCGGTAGAGAAGCTGATGCGCGCCATCCGTAGTCACCCGCACCGGTGTCGTGTATTCGAGCCAACCACCATCGTCGAGGTTGTACTCACGGTAGACGGTGCCCGAGCCCCCCTCGGTGGCCAAGGTCACGGAGACATCCCCCGAATACCACGACTGGGCTCCGGATGGAGCCTCCGGTGCCAGCGTTGCCGTCACCGTGAGGGGGTCGGCGACCACCCGGAAATAGTCGAACAGTCCGGTGTGGGAGGTTGCCCCCTGTGCCGCATTTCCCAGGGCAAACAGGCCCACCCTGGCACTGGACAGCCCGGGACTACTGAACTCGCCGGTGATCCGGGTCCAGGTCGTGCCGTCGGGACTCGAGAAGCCCGTGTAGGTGGAGCCGACCTTGGCCAGTCGAAGGTACACAATCCCATTAGCGGGAGCTTCCGCGTTGGGCTGCGGATTCTGCACGATCCCGCCGATCTCACTGCGCATCTCCACGTTGCGCGCGAGCGTCGATCCGGCCGCATTGGTGGCAAGGATGTCGAGCTTCAGATAATTGGAGTCGTCGCCGTACAGTATGAGTCCGCCCTGCTGGTAGCGCCGGTCGAACGCCGAGGCGTCAACTCGAGTTTCGACGATCCAGTC
>NZ_JANLVV010000098.1:0-16612 GCF_031364185.1 Salinibacterium sp.
AAGTGCTGGTGGGTGAAATCTCCTTCATTTGGCCGAGGGGACGAGCGGCAGACGAGCGGCAGACGCCCGAGAGGACCGGCCGCGGACGGGGATGCGGGCGGCCGGTCACCCGCAGCAGCGATAATTGACGGATGCCCACCAACGACGAAGTCGACCGCATCGTCGACGGCTGGTCGCGTGAGCGGCCCGACCTCGACTTCTCGCCTCTGCAGGTGCTCTCGCGGGTGGGACGGCTCGCCCGCCACCTGGAGAGAGCACGCAAGACCTCGTTCGAGGCATCCAACCTCGAGTTATGGGAATTCGACGTGCTCTCGGCCCTGCGTCGCGCGGGTGCCCCCTACCAACTGAGCCCCAAGACACTGCTGCAGCAGACCCTCGTCTCCAGCGGCACCATGACCAATCGCATCGACCGGCTGGTCAGCCGCGAGCTCGTGGAACGCCGCACCGACCCCGACGATGGCCGCGGCATCCTCGTTGTCATGACAGGCCTCGGCCGGGAAAGAGTGGATGCCGCGATCCGCACGCTGCTCGTCGCGGAACGGGAACTGCTCGAGCGGCTGCCCAAAGCCGACCAGGAACGACTCAGCGCACTCCTGCGCAAGCTGAGCCTCGACTTTGACTAGGAACCTTCCCGGTATCGCCCTGGCTCTTGCCGCCGTCGGGCTCGCGAGCTTTGCGCACCTGACCCTGCCGTGGGCACCCACACTCACGGCGTGCGTCGTCCTCGGCGTGGTCGTCACCTCGCTCCCGTGGCCCGCCCGCGTGCGGGAGATACTGCAACCGGGGCTCGCCGCCTCGGCCCGCCGGTTGCTGCGCATCGGCATCGTGCTGCTCGGCCTGAAATTGAGCCTGGTTGACATTGCCGACCTCGGTTGGCTCGTGCTCGGGATGATCGTGCTCATCGTCGCGGCAACCTTCGCCCTGACGCTCGGGATGGGCAGGCTCCTCCGCCTACCGGGCGACCAGCCCCTGCTGATCGCCGCCGGATTCTCGGTCTGCGGGGCATCCGCAATCGGAGCGATGAGCGGGGTCACCCGGTCGAAGGACGCCGACCAGGCCACCCCGATCGCCCTCGTCACGCTGTGCGGCACACTCGCCATCGCGGTGCTGCCCGCGCTGCAACCGGTGCTGGGGCTCGATGCCGAGCAGTTCGGCATGTGGACCGGCGCGAGCGTGCACGACGTCGGACAGGTCGTCGCAACCGCCCAGATCGCCGGGCCCTCGGCGCTCGCCATCGCCGTCGTCGTGAAGCTGACCCGGGTCGCTCTGCTCGCCCCCATGGTCGCGATCACCGGGCTGGTGCTGAAGCGCGAGGGCGACGGACGGCGACCGGCCCTCGTGCCACTGTTTCTGGTCGGCTTCATGGTGGCGGTGCTGGTGCGCACGGTCATCCCGCTGCCCGACGCGGTGCTGCAGGTCGCAGATACCGCCCAACTCGTGCTGCTCGGCGTGGCGTTGTTCGGGCTCGGGGCGGCGATCCGCGTGGGCACACTGATGCGCACCGGACCCAGGCCGCTGGCCGTTGCGGCGATCTCGTGGGTCGCGATCGCCGCCCTGTCGCTCGGGGCCGTGGCCGTAGCCACCGCCGCGGGAGTGCCCGCCCTGCGCTGACTGGGCGGCGCCGGCAGCCTGACGGCCTAGGCTCGATCCATGGCCACAGTCATCCTGGTGAGGCACGGACGGACCACCGCGAACGTGTCGGGTCTGCTCGCGGGGCGCACTCCCGGCGTCGAACTAGACGAAGCGGGCACCAGCCAGGCCATCCGCACTGCGCAACGCCTCGCCGTCGTTCCTCTCGTGGCGGTCGTCTCGAGTCCGCTGGAACGGTGCGCACAGACCGCTCGCCACATCCTTGAGGCGCAGACAACCACGCCCACCGCCATAGTCGACGACGCCATCACCGAGTGCGACTACGGCGACTGGCAGGGCCAGCTGCTCTCCCTGCTTTCGCTGGAGGAACTCTGGGCGGTGGTTCAGACCCAGCCCTCGGCCGCGATATTTCCCGGAGGCGAGTCGCTCTCGACGATGCAGGCACGATCGGTCGGCGCCATCCGACGCTGGGATGCCGCGCTTGAAGCCGAACACGGGCCTGGCGCCGTCTGGGTTGCCGTGAGCCACGGCGACGTCATCAAGTCGGTTCTTGCCGACGCGCTGGGGATGCATCTCGACCTGTTCCAGCGGATTACCGTGGCCCCGGCATCCATCTCCATCATTCGCTACGGGACGATGCGACCGACCGTGATCGCCATGAATGCGGACTCGGGTGACCTGTCGTGGTTGAAACAGAGCGCTTCGGCCGCCGATGCGCCGGTCGGCGGAGGCGCCGGGGCCGATGCGATTCCGTCAGCGGGCTAGTAAAATATTGGTATGCCCACCCTCGTGCACGAACTCGATTGGCCGGATCGCGTCGTCATCGGCACGGTGGGCGCGCCCGGGTCGCGCACCTTCTATCTTCAGGCTCGGTCGGGACGCCGGATCGTCAGCATCGCCCTCGAAAAGCAGCAGTCTGCCGGCCTCGCCGAAAAGATCGACGAGCTGCTCGACCAGCTGATGGCGACTGACGGAAATCCCTTCAGTGTTCCCGCAACGACACCCATCGAGCTCGTCGACAACGACCCGCTGGATCAGCCCGTGGATGAGCAGTTTCGCACCGGTGGGATCACTCTTGGCTGGGATCGCACGCGGGCCCAGGTCGTGATCGAGGCGTTCCCGGTCATCGAGATCGAGATCGACGCAGACACCGACCTCGAGCGCCTCGAACTGATCGAGGTGGAGCCATCCGAGATGCTTCTGCTGAGGATGCCTGTCGGCACCGCGCGCGCGTTCGCGAAGCGGGCCCTGGAAGTAGTGGGCGCCGGTCGGCCACTGTGCCCGTTCTGCGCCGAACCAATGGATGCCGACGACCATTCCTGCATTCCACCCGACACCTGGTGAGCATGCCCGAGCACGAACTCGGTGCGACCGAGCCGGGTCTCGACGACCTCCTCCTCACCGGGGAACTCGAACTGGTGGGCCGCATCACGACGGCCTCGAACGCGACGTTCCTGGCGAGCATCCACGGCACCAGGGTGGTCTACAAACCGATCGCGGGCGAACGCGAACTCTGGGACTTTCCCGACGGCACCCTTGCGGGCCGCGAGGTCGCGGCGTACCTCGTCTCTGAGGCGTTGGGCTGGGGCGTCGTGCCACGAACCTGGCTGCGTGACGGACCCGCGGGAGAGGGCATGGTGCAACTCTGGCAGGAGTGCGCGCCCGACCAGGACGCCGTCGATCTCGTTGCCACCGCCGACGTACCCGAGCAGGGATGGCGCCCCGTTTTCGATGGTCGCGACGAGAATGACCGCGCGGTTTCGCTCATCCATGAGGACTCTCCGGCGCTTCGTCGGATGGCGGTTTTCGACATCGTTGCCAATAATGCCGACCGCAAGGGAGCGCACGTGCTGCCCGTGGACGGCGGTCACCGCTACGGATGCGATCATGGGCTCACCTTCCATGCTGAGCACAAATTGCGCACCGTTCTGTGGGGATGGATCGGCGAGGCGCTCACCACGGACGAGTTGGCCGGCGTTGCAAGAGTTCGGGCAGCCCTCGATGGCGAGTTGGGCGACGCTCTCTCGCCGCTGCTGACCGAGCCCGAGATCGCGGCACTCGCGCGACGATGCGACAGGCTCCGGTCGTCGGGTCAGTTTCCTGGCCCCCAGGGGCTGATGCCCGCGGTGCCGTGGCCGCTGTTCTGACCCTGGCCCGTGGGGGCGTAGGTCGATTTAGTCGTGGGTGGGATGCTCGTGGGCGCCATGCCCGGCAGGCTCGAGCTGGAACGTGGAATGCTCGATCTGCACGGCGAAATGCTCGGCGACGCAGTGCTGCAGGGCATCCAGCATCTGGGCCGTGTGCCCGTCATAGAAGCAGGAATCCTCCACCACCACGTGTGCCGTGAGCACCGGCAGCCCGGTCGCGATCTGGCTTACATGCAGGTCGTGAACGGCCGTCACATGGTCGAGCTCGAGCAGGTGATCGCGCACCGAATCCAGGTCGATGCCCTTCGGAGTCGACTCGAGCAGCACGTTGGTGGAGTCGCGTAGCAACAGCACCGCGCGCGGCACGATCAGTGCGCCGATCAGGATCGCCGCGATCGCATCCGCCAGCTGGAACCCGGTGAGCGTGATCACGATCGCCGCCACGATCACCGCGACCGAACCGAGCGCGTCGTTCACGACCTCGAGAAAGGCGGCGCGCATATTCAGATTGGTGCCGCGGTGCCCTGCCAGTATGACGATGGATGCCACATTGCCGAGCAGCCCGATCACGCCGAAGATCACCAACTGCCCACCCGCGATCTCGGGCGGGTTGATGAGGCGTTGCACGGCTTCGACCACCACGAAGATTCCCACCGCGAGCAGCACGGCGGCCTGGGCCGTGGCACCCAGGACCTCGCTGCGCGCAAACCCCCAGGTGCGTTTGGCGCTGGTCGGGCGACCGGCAAGGGTCGCCGCGATGAGTGCGATGGTGAGTCCACCGGCGTCGGTGAGCATATGCGCAGCATCCACGAGCAGGGCGAGGCTGCCCGTGATGATCGCGCCGACCACCTCGGCGATGAGCACAGCGGCAGTAATACCCAGCGCGGCCACCAGTCGTGGCCGGCTCGAGGAGGCGCCGCCGGGTACGCCGTGATCGTGTGACATCGTGCTCACCATTCTTCCGCACCGGATGCCGGGTGCTAGCCGAGCAGCTCTTCGAGCTCGAGCCATCGCAGCTCCAGTTCGGACTGCGCGGCCTCCACCGCCTGCAGCTCCTTGCTGATTGCGCCGAGGCCCACATAATCACCCTGGTCGTGCGCCGCGAGCCTGAGGTGCAGTTCGGCGATTTGGCCGGTGTACTTCTCCAGTTTCCGGCCGGCTGCGGCGAACTCCTTCTGCGCAGCGCGAAGCTCGGCGCCACCGAGTTTCGGTTCGGCCTTCGTCATCGCGGGCGGGGCACTCGCCGCCCTGTCCTGCGCGGCCCGCAGTTCGAGATACTGGTCGACCCCGCGCGGCAGGTGCCGCAGCGATCCATTCATCACCGCGTACTGCTGGTCGGTGACGCGCTCCACCAGGTACCGATCGTGGCTCACGACCAGCAGGGTACCCGGGTAGGTGTCGAGCAGGTCTTCGATGGCCGCGAGCATGTCGGTATCGAGATCGTTGGTGGGCTCATCCAGAATCAGCACATTCGGTTCAGACAGCAGGATGAGCAGCAGCTGCAGCCGACGCTTCTGCCCGCCCGACAGATCTTTCACCTGGGTGCTGAGCTGCGCACTCGCGAAACCGACGCGTTCGAGCATCTGGCTCGGCGTCATCTCTTTTCCGCCGGTGATGTACGTGCTTTTCTGGCGGGAGATAACATCGCTGACGCGGTCATTCCACACATCTTCCAGCTCGGCCAGCTGCTGGGTAAGGGTGGCAACCTTGATCGTCTTGCCACGCTTCACCTTCCCAGTGGTGGGCAGAAGCGTGCCTCCGACGAGCGAAAGCAGCGTGCTCTTGCCCGCCCCGTTGACGCCGAGGATTCCGGTGCGCTCGCCCGGGGCAATGCGCCACGTGACATCCTTCAGCACCCCCTTCTCGCCGTAGGAGACCGACACGTTCTCGAGATCGACCACATCTTTACCGAGTCGCTGCATGGCCATGGATGCGAGGCTCACACTGTCGCGGGCCGGCGGCTCGTTAGCGATCAACTCGTTGGCCGCGTCGATGCGGAACTTGGGTTTCGCGGTGCGCGCGGGAGCACCGCGACGCAGCCATGCCAGTTCCTTCTTCATGAGGTTCTGGCGCTTCGATTCCATCGTCGCGGCCATCTGGTCGCGCTCCACCCGCTGAAGGATGTATGCCGCGTATCCGCCCTCGAACGGCTCGATCAGCTGGTCGTGCACCTCCCAGGTGGCCGTGCAGATCTCGTCGAGGAACCACCGGTCGTGGGTCACCACCACGAGCCCGCCGGCGTTCGACGACCAGCGCCGCTTGAGGTGACGGGCCAGCCACGTGATGCCCTCGACGTCGAGGTGGTTGGTGGGCTCATCCAGGAAAATGACGTCGTGGTCGCCGATCAGCAGGGCCGCGAGCGCGACCCGCCGGCGCTGGCCACCACTCAGGTCGTCGACGAGGGATTCCCACGGGATATCGGCGATCAGCCCCGCGATGACGTCGCGCACCTGCGGGTCGCCCGCCCACACGTGCTCATCGATCTCTCCGATGACCGTCTGGTGCACCGTGAGGGAGCCGTCCAACTCGTCGGACTGGTCGAGCATGGCCAGCGTCACCCCACCACGGCGGGTGACACGGCCGGCGTCCGGCTCGAGTCGGCCCGCCAGCATCCGGAGCAGGGTCGATTTGCCGTCACCGTTACGACCGACGATGCCGATGCGATCGCCTTCATCGAGCCCGATCGTGATCTTGTCGAAAATGATGCGGGTCGGATATTCAAGGTGAAGCGCTTCAGCGCCGAGAAGATGTGCCACTCGCGCAAGCCTATCCGCGCCGCGCGCTCACTTCCTGCGGGGGGCGTCGCCCGCGTGGGCGGGACCTGCGGAGGAGGGCGCCAGCGGGCGCTGCGGAGGCGGACCTGCGCCGCGCCTCACTCGGGCCGCGACGGCCGCGCCCGCCGCCCACCGTGCACGCTTGGCCCCATCTCGGCCCGTCGGAGTGCAGTCGTGGCCCTGCGCGCGGATGACAGAGGGCCACAACTGCCTTCTGAGTTGCGGATCTGGGCGCGGTCACGCATCCAGGGTCCACGACCGCCTGCACCTCGTCAGGCAACTGCCCGCTCGCGCAGCGCGTCCCTGACGAGAGTCACCAGCAGCGTTGGATGCCGCAGCCTCGGCGCAGTGACCAGGATCACCTTCCAACCAGCGCGCTCAAACAGCTCCCGGCGACCGATGTCATCCTCAAACACCGCCGGATCCAGCCAGTGCCCGCTGCCCTGGTACTCAATCGCGATCTTTTCTGCGACGTACGCCAGGTCTGGGGTGCCGACGAAATACCCCTCGTGATAGACGGTGTAGCCCACGACCGGCTCGGGCAGGCCGCCGCGAACAAGCACGAGGCGTGTCTCCGTTTCGGGAGGTGAATCGGTTCCCGGCCTCACCTCCAGCAGCGCGCTCCTCGCGAGCGGGCCGCCTCGGCGTGCCGCGTGAGCCGCCTCGATCATGGCGTCGAGGGTCGAGAAAGGCAGCTTGCGCCGCACCATGAAGTCCCCCGCGACAATGAGTTCGTTGAGAGTGAGTAGCGAAGCAACCTGCGCCCACGCGACCGCGGGGTCGACGACCGGCATCCCAAGAACGGTGCGCATCACCCAGTCGTCCATTCGATGGCCGCGCACTCCGCGCCGCCGGGGCGGCTGCCGACCGGCGGGCACGCCCACATCGAGCCGCAGGTCGGCGCGAACCCGGTGAGGCAGAGGGATGCCGTACAGCGCTGCCGCTGTCACATTGCTGAAGCAAAACTTGGCTGGCGCAATGGCCGCAAAGGCCCTGCATCGCTGGACGAGGTCGTGGTGCTGGCGCGCGAACGGGTCGGCAGTCGAAATCGGGACGGGGATCGACCGGCCACCTCGAAAGGGCGACTGAAGGTCACGGGCGCGCAGCCGCTTGCGTGACACGCCTGCCCGCAGTGCCTCTGGAACGGAAAACGCGTCGCCTAACTCAGCGGGAATTCGAGACGGTGTGGGCACCCCGACAGTGTGGCCGATTGCCCACTCGTCGGTGCGATTCCTCCCCACCCTCCGCGAATCCGCCTAAGCCGGAGCCCAGGCCAGAAGTCAGAGCGCAGTTGTGGCGCCCGTCTGACGGGTCACTGGGCGCCAACTGCACTCTCACCGGAGATGAGCGGCAGCGGCGCGGCGGCGCGGCGCGGCGGGAGCGCGCGGCGCGGCAGCGCGGCGGCGCAAGCGCGCGGCGGCTACTGCGCCAGGGTCGCGATGCCGACGATGGCGACGATGATTCCGGACCACAGCACGGCGGAGGCGGCAAGCACAATGAGCCACCCCTGGCCGCGGCGGCTGATCGCGGACTCGTCCCCCGATGACTCCGCAGCGCGCTCGCTCGCTCGCACGGGCCTGTGCTGGACAGTGCTTGACATACGACCCCCGTGTTCGCGGGCAACCTCGCGGCCCGGACTAACCGTATGGCGCCACGCGCGGCGGGCAAGAGTCCCAATAGTGGGGCCAGACACACCCGCAATCCTACGCCACTGTCACCGTGACCGTGTGATATCCCTCGGAACCGTTGGGCGCCACGGGCACGCGATTCTCGCGCTGGGTGTCGTTCGGTGCGCCCGTCGCGCGCACGGCGATGGTGTGGCTGCCGCTGGGCGCATCCCACGGTAAAAACCACTGGCGCCAGGTGTCGATCGAGATGGCCTCGGCCAGGGTCGCCGGTTGCCACGCGCCGTCGTCGACTCGCACTTCGACCCTTTCCACCCCGCGGTGCTGGGCCCAGGCCACACCGGCAATGGCGACGGTTCCGGCGCTGACTGAGGTTCCGCTGGCGGGCACGTCGATTCGGGATGCCGTCTTCACGGGCCCGAGTGCCGACCAGCCGCGCGGAGTCCAGTACCCCATGTCGGCGGCAAAGGTGGTCACTTTCAGCGAGACGATCCACTTGGTGGCGGATACGTATCCGTACAGCCCGGGAACCACCATCCGCACCGGAAAGCCATGCTCGATGGGCAGGGGTTCGCCGTTCATCCCCACCGCGAGCAGCGACTGGCGGTCGTCTTCGAGCAGCACATCGAGCGGGGTTCCGGCGGTGAAGCCGTCGATGCTGGTTGACAAAACCATGTCTGCTCCAGCCTGCGGCCCGGCCCGCTTCAGCAGCTCGCGAATGGGGTAGCCGAGCCAGGTTGCGTTGCCGACCAGGTCACCGCCCACCTCGTTCGAGACGCACATCAGCGTGACGGAGTGCTCGGTCATGGGCAGGGCGAGCAACTCGTCGAAGCCGATTTCGATCTCATTGTCGACCATTCCCGTGATCCTGAGCTTCCAGGTGGAGGCGTCGATCACGGGCACCTGCAGGGCCGTGTCGATGCGATAGAAGGTGTCGTTGGCCGAGATGAGGGGGGAGATACCCGGGATGTCGAGCTCGGCTGCCACGGGGATCGCCGGCGCGGCGGTGGTCGGCTTGGGCAGCACAAGCGCGTCCCGAACGACGTTGACGGCGGCCGTTCCGGCGTTCAGCGCTCGGGCTCCGAGGCCGATGACGACGGCCCCCGCGGCGGTGCCGCCCAGCAGGACGAAGAAACGACGACGGGTGAGCGACACTCGCGTCGCCGCCCGGTTCGACTGGAGCCCGGGGGTGATGGGCACGGGGACGGGGGCCGTGGCTTCCACCCAGTCCCGCAGCTTAGTGGCGGTGGCCCGAAGCACGAGTATTCCGGCGAAGACCCCAGCCAGTGAGGGCAGCGCCCACAACGGGCCTGCTCCGGCCCGGGAGGCTACGGCGATGACCGAGACGAGGCCCACGGTGGCGAGGGCGATCAATCCCGTCGGCGGCCGACGGTACTGCAGCATCCCAATAACCACAGCCAGCACCAGCACGAGCAGCCCGAGACCCACGAACAGCGCGACCTTATCGCCGGTGCCGAACAGCGAGATCACGAGTTCTTTGACCCACGCCGGCACCAGGTCGACCACGGCTGAACCGACGGCGAAGAGGGGGCTGCTGCCAGGAGTGGCCATGAATGCGGCGAACGCTTCGGCCACGGCGAGGGTGACGACGGCCGCTAGCACGCCGGTCACCGCGGCCCACAGGGTGACGCGCCGCCGATTCATAGTCGTGATGCTAACGCGTGTAGCCGGTGAACGAGCCGGGATCCCCGCAGAGGTCTGCGTTCTGTAAGGACTGCCTCAGTGGTCCATCCAGCCGGGTCGCGGTGGCAGATCCGGGAATCTGCGATACACGAGGTCGGACTCCGGCCGGAGCACGGCGTGCACTGTGAGGACCATGAGCTGGGCATCCAGCCAGAGTGAGTGATGGTCGAGGTACCACATCTCGAGCGCACCCTTATAGGGCGCGATCTTTTGGCCGTAGAACTCGCGCGGGTCGACGCCGTCTCGAGACAGCAGCCTCTCCTCGTCGCGGAACACGATCGAGCCGATACCGGTTACGCCGGGCCGCACCTCGTAGATGCGCTCGCGCACGACCGGCGGGTATACGTCGAAGTCGACCTGCATTTGCGGTCGCGGCCCCACGAAACTCATGTCTCCGATGAGCACGTTGATCAGCTGCGGCAGCTCGTTGATCTTGGTGGCGCGCAGCCCGTGGCCGAGCGGCGTGACACGCGGGTCGCCGCGCACCGTGAGGCTGCCGGTGCCCATATTCGGGCTGTTTTTCAGCATCGTCGCGAACTTGAGAATGCCGAAGGTGCCGTTCTGGAATCCGATGCGCTTCTGGCGGTAGAACACCTCGCCCTCGCCGGTAAGCCGCAGCGCGAGCATCACCGGCAGCAGCAGCGGGGTCAGCACCGTAAGCGCGATGCCGGCAACCAGCACGTCGAAGAACCTCTTGAAGAATCCGCCCACGGTCACATCTTCGTATCCAGGCTTTTGCCGGTTTCCACATGTTGGAAGCTCGGCACGAGCCTGGTCAGGGTCTCAATGATGGCGCTTTTGTGCAGCTCGGGCTGGCCGAACAGTTCGCGAAGGTCGGTGATGGTCGACCGGATGCCCGCCACATCGTTGCCCGTCACACCAGCGATCACCCCCAGGGCCGAGAAGCGCGCGTGGTCGACGTCCTCGTCGGCGGTGAAGAACTCCTCGAATGGCTTCTCGCCCGAGGTCTCGGAGGCGAAGTAGTACACCGGCCACGTTGCCTCCTCGGGGCGACGCCGCGCGGCGGCTTCCCGTGCCTCATCCTCGGTGGCCGTGGGGGTGGGCGTGTACCCCAGTTCGCGCACCAGTGCGTCGGCGATGGTGGAGAAGGTGAGCATCCTGGGCTCGTCCAATTCGGGAAAGAAGATTTCGCCGGGCGCGCCCATGACGCAGGCGAGCAGGCACAGTTGCCCGCTCTCGGCGGGCGACACGAAATAGCGTCGCACGTCGTGCGGGGCCGACAGCGGCTGGCCTCTGGCGATGCGCTCCATAAACCCGGCGAGCAGGCTGCCGTTGGAGAATGCGACATTGGCGAAGCGCGCGGTCACGGCGGGTAGCCGCGTCGAGTAGGCGAGCACCGCCTCCTCCATGAGCTTCTTGGAGGCGCCCATCACGTTGGCGGGGTTGGCCGCCTTATCGGTCGATACACAGAAGAAATGCTGCGGTGGATGCTCGAGCAGCAGATCGAGCAGCGCCACCGTGTTCATCACATTGTTCTCGAGCATCGCCTCGATCGAGTAGCGATCCTTCTCGCTGCGCACATGCTTATGGGCGGCAAAGTGGGCAACCACATCGAAGGGGCCCTCGCGTCGGAACATCCTCGCGAACACGGGGTCGCCGAAGCTGATCGGGTAGGTCTTGAAGTTCTCGGGCACGAACTGTCCGGCCGTCGACCGCAGGTCGCGGGTCAGCTCGGTGAGAGAGTTCTCGCTGAGGTCGACGACGTAGAGCCGCGCCGGCTCAAACGGCAGCAGCGCCCGGATGAACGACGAGCCGATCGTGCCGGCTCCCCCGATGACGAGCACCGAGCGCCCGGCGATGGCGGCCCGCAACTCGTCGGCGTGCGCGGCGAGGTCGGCGGCAAACAGCGATTCGTCGCGGCCGGTGACATGCTTCGCGATGAAGGCGTCGAGGTCGAACATCACAGCGTGCTCTCGACCGACTCGATCACGACCCGAATCACCTCGGCAACCTGCTCGTCGGTGAGCCCGTTGTACAGCGGCAGCGTGATTTCGTTGGAGTACAGCTCCAGCGTCTTCGGGTAGTCGGCGATCTCGTAGCCGCGACTCTTGAACAGCGTGAGCATCGGCATCGGGATGTAGTGCACGTTCACGCCGACGCCGCGATCCGCGATTACCTGGATGATGGCATCCCGAGTCGACTCGTTTGCCCCGGCGATGCGCAGCATGTAAAGGTGGCACGAGCTCTCGCGCTCGCTGTTTTTCGAGACCGGCAGCAGAGCCCAGTCGCGCCCGGCGAACCCGGCCTGGTACTGGGCGAAAATGCGCTTGCGATCCGGCAGCAGCGTCGACTCGTACTTGCGGATCTGCGCGAGCCCGATCGCGGCACCGATGTCGGGCATGTTCACCTTCATGCCCTGGTCGATGATGTCGTAGCGCCAGGCTCCAGGCTGGTTCTTCTCGAACGCGCTCTTGGTCTGGCCGTTGAGGGCGAAGGCGCGCAGGAACAGGTATTCGGCATCGTTATCGAACGGCTCGGGCAGGTTGATGCAGATCGCGCCGCCCTCGCCGGTGGTGATGTTCTTGACCGAGTGCAGCGAGAACACCGTGGCGTCGGCCTGCTGGCCGTTCGGCCGGCCCTGATAGGTCGAACCGATGGAGTGGGCGGCATCCGAGAGCAGCAGGATGCGCCCCAGCTTGCCCTGACGCTCGGTCGTCGCGGTGAACTGTTCCAGCACCGCCGGCTCCGCCAGCACGGCCCGGATGCCGTCGTAATCGGCCGGCCACCCGGCCATGTCGACCGGGATGACGGCTTTCGTCTGTGGAGTGATCGCGGCACGAATCCTGGCGGCCGATATCGTGACGTCGTCATCGACATCCACCATCACGACCGTCGCGCCGAGGTTCATCGCACAGAGTGCAGTCGCGCTGTAGGTGTACGCCGGGATGATGACCTCGTCGCCCGGGCCCACACCGAACCAGTGCAGCATCAGCATCGCGCCGGAGGTCCACGAGTTCACGCACAGCACAGGTGTGCCCGTGATCTTCGTGATCTCGGCCTCGAGCTGGCGCACCTTCGGGCCGGTCGTCAGCCATCCGGTGCCCGTCAGCGCATCGTTCACCTCGGCGACCACGTCGGCGTCGATGAGGGGAAGGGAGAAGGGAATAGGCATAGGGCTCGAATCTACCAAGGAACGGCGGGTGGCAGACTTTAGCCATGAGCAACGCCAGCACATCCATTGCCGTCATCGGCGGTTCGGGCCTGTATTCCCTGTTCGATACGGCTCCCTCCATTATCGAAACTCCCTATGGAGCGGTGGATGTCACCACCGGCGTGCTCGCCGGCCGCAGCGTCGCATTCCTCCCGCGGCACGGGGTCGGGCATACCGCGGCGCCGCACCTCATCAACTACCGTGCAAACATCTGGGCCATCGCCTCCCTCGGAGTCACGGCGATCGTCTCGACCGCCGCGGTCGGTGGGGTCAGCCCGGACTATCCGCCGGGCAGCCTCGTGCTCGCCGACCAGTTCATCGACCGAACCTGGGGGCGTGCAGACACCTTCTATGACCAGGGTTCGGTGCAGCATCTTTCGTCGGCCGACCCGTTCTGCCCCGCGCTGCACGATGTGGCCGCGGAAGCGCTGGCCGGCATCGCCATCCCGGCCGGCACGGTGGTCGTCATCCAGGGGCCGCGATTCTCGACTCGTGCCGAGTCGCTATGGTTTCGCTCCGCCGGCGCCCACATCGTCAATATGACCCTCTACCCGGAGGTGCCGCTCGCCTCCGAGCTGAACATCGGCACCGTCAATCTCGCGTACGTCACCGACGCCGACGCAGCGCCGGCCGAGGAGGAGCTCAGCTCGGCGCTGGTGTTCGCCCGGTTCGCCGAGGCGCAGCCGCGCATCATCGCCGCGCTGGAGTCGATCGTGGCCGCGATCCCCGCGGACTATGCGCCGCGCGAGCTGATCGCACCGGCCGAGGTCGCCGCGGTGCTGGGTCGTTCGGCATGATCCTTATCACCGGCGGGGCCGGGTTCATCGGCGGCGCGATCGTTGCCGCAGCGCTCCAGCGCGGCGAGACCGTGCGGGTGCTCGACTCGCTGCGGGCCGATGTGCACGGCGGGGCACCTGAGCTGCCGACGGGAGTCGAGTTCGTGCGCGGCGACGTTCGGGATGCTGGGGTGGTGGCATCCACTCTCGAAGGGGTTTCGGTTGTCTGCCACCAGGCGGCCAAAGTCGGCCTCGGCGTCGACTTTTCGGATGCGCCCGACTACGTCGGCTCGAACGACCTCGGCACCGCGACCCTGCTCGCCGCCATGACCGCCGCGGGAGTCTCGCGGCTCGTGATGGCAAGTTCGATGGTGGTCTACGGGGAGGGTGCATACTCGGGCGTTCATGGTCTCACTCGGCCGGCGCCGCGCTTGATTTCTGACCTCGACGCCGGTCGCTTCGACCCGCTCGACGCCGACGGAAATCCGCTCGTGCCGGAGCTCATCGACGAAGACGCGCCGCTCGACCCGCGCAACGTCTACGCGGCGACCAAACTGTCGCAGGAGTACCTCGCCAGCTCCTGGACCCGCGCCACCGGTGGCACCGCCGTCGCGCTCCGGTACCACAACGTCTACGGCCCCGGCATGCCGCAGAACACCCCGTACGCCGGTGTTGCCTCGCTGTTCCGCAGCGCCGTGGAGCGCGGCGAGGCGCCGAGGGTGTTCGAGGATGGCGCCCAGCGTCGCGACTTCGTGCACGTTCGGGACATCGCCTCCGCCAACCTCGCCGCCCTCGACTGGACGGCTCCCCCCGGCACGTTCCGCGCGTTCAACGTCGGCAGCGGCATCGTGCACACCATCGGCGAACTGGCACAGCAGGTCAGCCTGCACGCCGGCGGCCGCGCGCCCGTGACCACAGGTGAATACCGGCTCGGCGACGTTCGACACATCACCGCGTCATCCACTCGCCTCAGAAGCGAGCTGGGGTGGATGCCCGCCGTCAGCTTCGACGACGGCATGCGCGAGTTCGCCACCGCCCCACTGCGCCCCGCGGTGCGGTAGCACGTCAACTCGACGCAGCCTCCCTGCCCTGTCGCCGCGGCCCCAGCCCTCTCGCCGCGGCCCCAGCCCCAGCCCCAGCCTGCCTCTGCCTCTGCTCCCCTGCCAAATGAAGGAGATACCGCACGCACCGCCTCCAGCTGCTCAGTTTTAGGGGGGTGGAGGCGATTTCTCCTTCATTTGGCAGTGACCCCGTCCGCCGGATAGCGATGATCGCTGGCGTCGGCCTGCCAGCGGCATCCACTCACCTGCCATCAGAATTGGGGTGGATGCACTTGCCCTAGCGTCCGAAATGACGGAACTTTCACCGACAACCCGGCTCAAACGCCCCATTCCGGGCCATCCGCACTGCCATCTCCGTCATTTCGGACGGTTGCGGTGGTTCGGAAGGTCACCGTTGAGCACGTCCGCAGCGTCGGACCATGTCAGCGGACTATTCGAAAATGAGCCAGCGGTCACAGATTGGCTCAACGGGCAAGCGGGCAACGGGCAAGCGGGCCATCAGAATTAGCCCCCGAAGAGACCTGGTCACGCCAAACCTTCTCGTCGATATCGACTCGAAACAGGAGCCCATCAGGAGAGTCCGCTGAACCGCCGGAGCAGTGCCGAACGTGGCCACACCAGGTCGGCCTCGGCCTCGGCCAGCGCCGACTTCGTCGTCGTGCCTACGAGGTTCAGGAGAAGCCCGTGTCGGGATCGAGGTAGGGGTCGACGACCTCAGCCAAGACCGTAGCGAGCCCAGGCACGGTCGGCCAGATCGTCGGAATCGATGCGGCCCGCGATGTACTCGATCACATCCGAGCGCGCGGCGGGCGAAAGGAAGAGTCTCACCATCTCACCGTCGTGCGGCGCCTCTCGCACCACCGCTTGCCCCTGACAGTGATGTCAGGTTCTAGCGTCGACATCATGAATACACACACGAACGAATCCGCCACGGTCCTTCAACTGCGACTCATTGTGGAGGCGGAGGACTTCGACGCTGCCATCGCCTTCTATCGTGATCCCCTAGGGCTCCCCGAACAGGCTGCATTCGAAGGGGACGGTGACGCCCGCGTCTCGATTCTGGATGCCGGCCGCGCTACCCTCGAAATCTCAAACCCTGCCCAGAAATTGATGATCGACCAGGTTGAGACCGGGGCGCAACAGGGTCCAGGCATCCGGCTGGCATTTGAGGTAACCGACGGACGCGGTGTCACCACCACACTTGCTGCAGCCGGGGCCACCATTATGGGCGAACCACGCGAGACACCGTGGCGACCACTCAATTCCCGACTCGACGCACCCGGCGGATTGCAGTTAGCGGTCTTCGAAGAACTCGAGGGCATATCCGAACGTGCACAACGCGCCGGGTTCGGAACTGCCGACGCGCGGTAACGGCGCCCAGCGAGCATCCCTGATAGGAGGCTCGCTATCGAACTTTCGCTGGATGTCGAAAGGAGTTTCGCTGGCAGGTCTTCCCTTCATCATCAGCCCATTCAGTGCGGCGTTGATATCCTCACGTATGAGTTATGAGATGGATTTGACCGCCTACGTCCTCACTGCCGCGATGCTCCTCGTTGTGGTCGTGACGCAACTCGCGGCATCGGGAAGAATTCAACGCAATGGTTTCGTGGGGATCAGAATTCCGCCCACGATGGCCAGTGATGCCGGGTGGCTAGCAGGCCATAGGGCCGCTCGGGTGCCGTCATGGATTGGCTTTGCTCTCGTCGCGATCGCGGCAGGGTTTGCCCAGTTCATACTGGGGGCCACCACTGTCTGCCTCGTCC
>NZ_JANLVV010000102.1:0-2333 GCF_031364185.1 Salinibacterium sp.
GCGCATAGTTCCCGTGGGCAGCTTTGCGAGGGCCGCGCTCGACACCTATCTGATGCGCGCTCGACCGAGCTTCTCGGGTCGCGGAAAGCACACCCCTGCCCTCTTTCTCGGGGCACGCGGGCAGCGCGTATCGAGACAGAATGCCTGGCTGATCATCAGGGCGGCCGCCGAAAGGGCAGGTCTGGGGCTTGAGATCTCCCCGCATACGTTCCGACATTCGTTCGCCACCCACCTTCTGGCGGGAGGCGCGGATGTTCGCGTGGTGCAGGAGCTGTTGGGCCACTCGTCGGTCGCGACCACCCAGATCTACACGATGGTCACCGCCGACACGCTGCGCGACATGTATACGACGGCCCACCCGCGCGCGCGGTGACCGCTGATAACCTTCAACCTCTGGTAGAGGCGAACCGAGCGCGTCCCGTGCGTCGCAGCCTCGGCACCGAAAAGGGGCGCCGTACACTCGAGGCATGACAGTGCACAGGGACGATTCGGTGGTGCTGTCTGGCATGGAAGCCCCGATCAAAGGCCCCACCGGCAGGCTGTTGCGAACATTCGCCGAACCACCGGTGCTGAAGGGGCACGGCCCCGCCCGCATCATCTCGCTGTGTAACCAGAAGGGTGGGGTCGGCAAGACAACGACCACCATCAACCTCGGTGCGGCGCTAGCCGAGGTGGGCCGCCGCGTGCTGGTCATCGACTTCGACCCGCAAGGAGCACTGTCCGCCGGCCTCGGTGTTCCGACGCATGACGTGCCCACGATCTACGATCTGCTTCTGGGCACCGTGACCAATCCGGCCGAGGCGATAGTGCACACCAACTACGCAAATCTCGACATCATCCCAGCCAACATCGACCTGTCCGCTGCCGAAGTGCACCTCGTCAACGAGGTTGCGCGCGAGACGATCCTGGCCCGAGTGTTACGCAAGGTCAGCGACCGGTACGACGTCATCCTCATCGACTGTCAGCCGTCGCTCGGGCTTCTCACTGTTAACGCGCTCACGGCGGCCCATGGTGTGCTGATTCCCCTCGAGTGCGAGTTCTTTGCCCTGCGCGGAGTGGCGCTGCTCGTCGAAACGATCGACAAGGTTCGGGATCGGCTCAATCCTGCTATCGAGCTCGACGGCATCCTGGCCACAATGTACGATTCGCGCACCCTTCATTCGCGCGAGGTGCTCGACCGTGTGGTCGAGACCTTCGGCGACAGTGTGCTCGAGACGGTGATCGGCCGTACGGTGAAATTCCCCGATGCCAGTGTTGCCGGGGCACCGATCACCACGTTCGCGCCAGAGCATGCCGCGTCACAGGCGTACCGCCAGCTGGCGAGAGAGCTGATCTCCCGTGGCGCTGCCGCCTGACGGCGTTGTACTCGTGAATTCGGACACGGTGGAGCGGGGCCACGGCTTCTCGGTCAGCCTCAACAACTTCACCGGGCCGTTTGACCTCCTGCTCTCGCTCATCACCAAGCACGAGCTCGACATCACCGAGGTGTCACTCTCGAAGATTACCGACGAGTTCATTTCCTACCTGCGTGGACTTGACTCAGCAGAGGAGCTCGACCAGGCCACGGAATTCCTCGTGGTGGCGGCCACCCTGCTCGACCTGAAGGTGGCAGGGCTGCTTCCCCAAGGCGAGCTGGTGGATGCCGAAGACGTCGCGTTGCTTGAGGCGCGCGACCTGCTCTTCGCCAGGCTGTTGCAATACCGGGCGTTCAAGGAGGCGGCGCAGTGGTTTTCGGGCCGGCTCGATACCGAATCCACCCGGCATGTCAGGTCGGTGCGACTCGAGGAAAAATATCGCAAACAGACGCCCGAGCTGGTGTGGACGCTGACGCTCGACGATTTCGCGGCGGTCGCAGCGCTCGCATTCACGCCTCGTGAAATTCCTTCGGTGGGCCTTGACCACCTGCACGCTCCGCTCGTATCTATCCGGGAGCAGGCGGCACACGTGGTTGCCCTGCTGCGCGGGGGCGCGACACTGACCTTTCGCCAACTCATCGCCGGAGCGGACCAGAAGGGTGTGGTCATCGCGCGATTCCTGGCCGTGCTTGAGCTGTACCGTGGAGAGTTCATCGGTTTCGACCAGGTCGAACCGCTGGGCGAGCTGCACATCCACTGGTCGGCCGAGCACTGGACCGACGACAGCCTCGCAGACCTCGGGAGCGACTATGGAAACTAATACGGCCGAAACCAACCTGATCGACACCGACACGATCGACAACGACACGATCGAAACCGACACTGGCGTGACCGTGGCGACCAGCGTCATCCACCTGGAGCGCAGCGTCGAGGCGATCCTGATGGTGGCCGACGAGCCACAGTCGGTTGTATCGCTCG
>NZ_JANLVV010000119.1:0-6212 GCF_031364185.1 Salinibacterium sp.
CTGTCGTTCCTCATCACACGCTCTCGGGGGCCTTTCCCTGCCCCCTCCCACTTCAGGAGAACCACCTACCCCTGCGAGTCGATGCGGGGAAACGTGCCGCCGTATTCGAAAACAATGCAGCCATCCGCACAATGGCCGGCGCTGTCATCAGACATTCGCTGCAACCGGCGAATCGAGAAAGGAAATGACCATGACATCCGACAAAGACCCTCGCGCATCGGCGGTGCACTACCTTCGGCAGTGGGAGGTGCGGGACTATGCCGCGATGCGATCCCTTTGCACCGCCACCGCCACCGTGTGGCATAGCGACGGAAGCGGTGACCAGTCGATCGATGAGAATATGGCGCTGTTAGAGCAACTGGCCTCACAAGTCGACACACTCCGGTACGACATCGTGCGTCAATTTCAAAATGACGATGCAGTATTCCAGCAGCAGGTACTGCACCTGACCATGACAGACGGGTCCTGTAGCGACGTGCATGCGGCGATGTACTTTCGGTTCGACGGCGACCTTATCGATCGCATCGAGGAATATTTCAACGTCGTACCGCTCACGGAATCCACCACACCGATCGCCTGGCTTGGGCTGGGTTGATCACGGCCCGCCCCGCGATGCCGTGAGTTGCGGCGGTACCCGGGAGTCAAGCATAGCCAGAGGCCTGATTGGGTCGGGTGGCTGGCAACGAAGGGCTCAAGGTCGCCCTCACCGTGTTGAGGCGGATCGCGTGGCGCACGGTAGGGGCGATCATCACCGAGGTGTCAGCCAGTGCCAAGGAGCAGTTCGGCCAGTTCGCAGGCCTCCCCCGGACCTGGATCGGGGAGATCACTCACAAACGCGGCCACACGTATTTGACCTGGGTCATTAACCACGACTCCGGCGGTCTCGCTTGGACTGCGACGGGCCGGCCAAGGTCAGGACAGGACAGGACGAGCCTGGCTTCGATCTTCGCTGGTCAGGTCAGATCCGACTAGTAGGTTCAGTTGCTGCCCGCAGAATGAGGGCCGTTGCGTCATCGATAAGAGCAGCACCCTGAGCGGCGGTGATTCTTCGGGCCGCAGTGAGGGTCGCTGTTCCCTGCATGGTGACCGCAAACAGTAGCTTCAGTCGGTACTTCGCATCCGCGCTCAACACACCGTCCGAGTGACCGAGGTCGATGAGCTCATCGAATGTTTGGAACATTCGCTCAGCCGCATTCTGAATATGTGCGGGTGGATCGGCCATCTTTGCCGCGAACATCAACTCCATCAGTGCTGCGTCCTGCACCGCAAACTCGACGTATGCGTGTGCCACTCGATGGAACGTGGCGTCGAAAGGGTCCCCGGCTGCCATCGAGGATTTGAGCTTGTCGGTCAGCCGATCGAAGCCGCGTTCCGCCAACGTGTCCAGCAGGGCCTGCCTGTCGATAAAGTGACTCCGCGGAGCGCCATGGCTCACTCCGGCCTGTCGTGCTAGTTCTCGTAACGAGATCCCGTCAGTTCCTACCTCGCGCAGCATTGCTTCCGCTCGGTCGAGGAGCACGGCTCTTAGGTTTCCGTGATGGAAAGCACGTGCGGTCATACGGTCAGCATACTTCAAAGTAGTCATTGCCTATATACTAGGCATCGCCTAGTATGGCGCAATGACCTCTCCTGCTCCCTTCACCAGATTCACCTCCGATCTAAATGGCCGTACCGTCGTCATCACCGGCGCCAGCAGCGGCATCGGACTCGCTACGGCCACCGCGCTTGCCGCCGCGAATGCTCATGTCGTCATCGCGGTCCGCGACACCCGGAAAGGCTCTCTAGTCGCCGCGGAGATACGCGGGAACGTGGAGGTTCGTCGCCTCGACCTGACCGACCTTCACTCCATCCGAAGTTTTGCGGATGACTGGACCGGCCCTATCGATGTGCTGGTCAACAACGCAGGAATCTCCACACCGACATTGGAGCGCACTCAGGATGGGTTCGAGTTGCAATTCGGGACCAATCATCTTGGCCCGTTCGCGCTAACGAATCTGCTCTTACCTCACATTTCCGGTCGAGTAGTGACCCTCGCATCGCAAGCGGAGCGAATGGGACGGCTGAATCTCGACGATCTCAACTGGGACCGAACCACCTACACCGAGCCGCGCGCGTACGCGACCTCCAAGCTTGCCAACATGCTTTTCAGCGCTGAATTGCAGCGGCGACTAACTGCCGCTGGGTCAGAAATCATATCCATTGCCGCACACCCCGGATTCGTCAAAACCAACATTTACGACCAGTCGGCAGGTTTTGCCACACGAATGATGGTCCGTTTTCTGGCGCAGACTCCCGCAGACGGGGCTCTCCCCGTCCTCTACGCAGCGACGGCGAACATCGCCGGTGGTAGCTTCACCGGCCCTGAACGTTTCATGCACATGCGCGGTGGCGCCGAACTGATCGGTCGCTCCAAATTCGCAAAAAACGCCGCCGTCGCGAGGCGGCTCTGGAACGCCTCCGAACAGATGACCGGTGTCACGTTTCCCCTGTGACCGAACACTCCCATGCTGCCCACCAACCCGACCAACACCTACAAGCAATGTTTTGAGATGAAGTTTCGGATGCCCTTGTCAAGGACTCGGTCCATAACGACAGGCGACAGGCGGCATCTATGTCAGTAGCGCGGAAGATCGTGTAGCGAGTGGGAGGGCGCTGCATGGTGGCGACCTCGCCGAGACTGACTCCATCGTCCCGGAATGTACTCGCAGCCATACTTCATTGGCATGACGTGCTGCGCGCAACAGTCCATTTGCCTACCGACTTTCTCGGACACGCGTTCGGTAGGCCAGCGGGGATACTCCGATATGCCGTTTAAAAGCCGTGCTGAAGGCGCTTTCGGACGAGTATCCGAGTTCAAGCGCGAGGGAGCCGACGCGAGTGTCCCTGGACTGGAGTTCTCGTTGAGCGAGCAGCATTCGCCAGTTGATCAGATAGGCCAATGGTGGCGTGCCGGCTACTATTCGGAATCGCTGCGCGAACGTGGTTCGCGACATTGACGACGCGCGAGCCAAATCCTCCAGAGTCCAGCTTCTTGCTGGTTGTTCGTGAATCATTGTTAGCGCGGGGCGGAGCCGCTCATCGGCGAGCACTTTCAGCCAGCCTGGTGGCATGTCGGCATCGTGCATGAAGCCGCGAACCACATCGAGGATCAGTAGTTGCCCATAGTGACGAACTGCGAAATCTGCGCCGGCGCGGTCGGCAACAATTTCCGCAAACAGGCGCTGCACGTGATCACGCAACTGCGGGCCAACCGCGCTCGATGCTCCGACATGCGCGACGGGCGGCAGCGCGCGAAGAAGAAGATCCTTGCCCGTGAGGTTCAGCTCTATTCGGCCCCCGATAAGTATGTCGACGTCGGTGGCGACCACGTCGGCGCCACTGATCGCGGAGCCTTCGGACGGCGGCTCCACTTCGACCAGGTCGCCATCTCCTTCGCCTCCTTCCAAAGTCAGCCAGGAGCGGCCATTCAGGATCGCGACATCGCCTTCGACAAGTTCGATCCGTTCGACGCCATTCGTAGCAAGCGTTGCGGCGCCTCGGACGACCGCTATGAATTTCAGGTCGTCATCGATGGAACTGTGCGTGCGCCACCGTCCACGTACCGCAGAGCCACCCGAGACCACGCTTCTTACCTCAATAAGGTCCAGCACTTCAGATAGTCGATCGATAGCCATATTCGTACTCTATGACATAAAAAGCGGATGAAAAATGATTCCGAATGCGAGTATGTGTCTCCATTGTTAACTTATGGGTCGGCACGCCTGATACGCAGACGAAGCGCAACAGGCAGAAATCACCCCAACCCGCTTCCCTCCTCATCCGGGTTGGCAGTACTCACACCCGACCGCGGCCTCGTCACGGTCCGAAAGGAAATCCCATGAATGACCCCATGATCGCGCTCGTCACCGGCGGCAACAAAGGCATCGGGCGCGAAATCGCCGCCCAGCTTGCCGCTCTTGGACACACCGTCGTGATTGGCGCACGCAGCCTCGAGCGCGGCGAAGCGACAGCGGCGGAACTGCGCGCGGCCGGCGGTGACGTCACCGCGGTCGCCCTCGACGTTACCGACACAGCGTCGGTTGTAGCCGCAGCGCACTCAATCCAGACCAGATTCGGACACCTCGACGCGTTGGTCAACAACGCCGGGATCAGCCACCAGCCCGGCGCCGACTTCTCCGGGCAGATGCCTCGATCCGCCGATGTTGACCACATCCGGTTCGTTTTCGAAACGAACGTCTTCGGGGTCATCACCGTCACCAGCGCATTCCTGCCCCTTCTGCGGCTCTCGTCTGCTCCACGGATCGTCAACGTTTCCAGCAGCGCAGGTTCGCTGGCATCGATCTCGGACTTTGACAACACCGACCCCATCGCCCTTGGTTATGTTCCCTCCAAGACCGCGCTCACCGCCGTCACCATGATGTACGCCAGGGACCTCGTCCACGAGCACATCCTGGTCAACGCCGTCTGCCCTGGTTTCGTTGCAACCGATCTGAACAACCATCATGGGGTCAGAACTCCCGCCGAAGGTGCCGCTTCCGCTGTTCGGATGGCCACGATCGAAGCGGACGGACCCACCGGCACGTTCACCGACGATCATGGCCCCGTCGCCTGGTAGGTCCGGCCCGATGCCCAGTACCGCACGCACCAGCGGCCCATTTTTCTCCGCTCATATTTAGGAGTTCCCATGCGCGTTTTCCTTACCGGGGCATCAGGTTGGATTGGTTCTGCCGTCGTCCCTGACCTTCTTGCCTCAGGCCACCACGTCGTAGGTCTCGCCCGGTCGGCTTCATCTGCGAGTGCCCTCACCTCGATCGGGGCTACCGCGCATCCCGGAAGTCTCGACGATCTCGACTCACTCCGCGCGGGTGCCGCACAGTCTGACGGAGTGATCCATCTCGCGTACCGTCACGACCTCGTGTTCTCCGGAGAGGCGACCCTGGCCGCCGAATCAGATTTACTCGCGATTGAGGCGCTCGGTAGTGCGCTGGAAGGGTCGGATCGTCCGTTCGTTGTCGCCACGGGCCTCGGCGGACTTCCTGTGGGCCGGGTCGCTACGGAGAAGGATGAGGCATCGGTGGAGAGGGCCGGAGGTCAGCGGGCCGCCGCGGCGAAAGTAACCCTCGGCTTTGCCGACCAGAGGGTGCGCTCCGCCGTTGTGCGGCTTCCGCCGAGCGTTCACGGAAGCGGAGATACCGGCTTCATCCCGATGATTATCGACATCGCCCGCCGCACAGGGATATCCGCCTACGCCGATACCGGCGACAACCGCTGGCCTGCGATCCACCGCTTCGACGCGGCGAAACTCTTCCGTATCTCCCTGGAGAGCGCCCCAGCCGGCTCCGTGCTCCACGGAGTCGGCGACCACGGCGTCGCCATGCGCGATATCGCTGACGTCATCGCTCGTCAACTTGATCGGCCGGCGGTCTCGATCCCCGCCAATGAAACCGCCGACCACTTCGGATGGATCGCCGATCTGCTCCGTGGCGACTTTCCTACTTCGAGCGCGGCAACCCGTGAACTCCTCGGGTGGCATCCCACCCATCCGAACCTGCTGGACGACCTGGACGAGGGCCACTACTTCTGACCACCACCCACGGCGCCAGGCGGAATGCCCACCTGTGAACTTCTTCAATTCATGAAGGCATCTTGTTACCGTTGGGCATCGTCGACAATCGGTACGTTCGTAATTAGCTAACGCTCAGCCTTGTCTCGAGGTGAGGACGGCTAGAACCCGTTCGAGCGATTCGAGTTCGTGCGCGCCGACCCGTTCTGCAAGTCGAGTGCGAAGGACGTCGAAGGCTTCCGCTCCGATTGTCATCATCTCGTGTCCATGACCGGTGACCGTGAGTTGTTTCCGGCGCGCATCCTCAGGGTCGTTTCGTCGGTCGAGATAGTGCATGTCTTCCAATGCGGCGATGGTTTTCGCCGCCGCCTGCTTGGACACGCCCAGACTCCTCCCGAGTGCGGAAGCGCTTTGAGCCCCACCGTCAATGGCCTGTAACGCGAACTCGTGTGTCGCGGTGACGCCCGGGTGCCCCCGGTGTTCGAGCTCCAGGACGACTTCCTCGACCAGCGTTGTGAAGCCGGCCAGAAGGAGCTTCGCCAGGGTGGCTCCGAGCAAAGTATCCATGGGCTCAACCTACCTCTTGCGGACCATATAGACAACCACATTGACTATTGTGTAGAATGACAACCACATTGTCGAATTGACC
>NZ_JANLVV010000195.1:0-5709 GCF_031364185.1 Salinibacterium sp.
GGCGGCGAATTCCTTCAGGCCCCGGTAGTGGGACCAGATACCGGCATCACCGCCCTGGCTACGCTAAGCAATCCCCGCGAGGGTGCGCTCGTTTTTGCGGTCGACCCGGTGAAGTTTGCCGACGAAGTCGCGCGCGCCGCAGAGGCCGGAGCGATCATTCTCGTTCCCGTGATTGAGGGCGTCTCGTACGACGGAGGCACGTTCATCGTCGTAGACAACCCCCGGGCAGCTTTCGCCGCCGCAGTGCGGGAGTTCTTCGAGCCGAGGCCATGTGCTGGCATCTCTCCGACCGCGATGATCCACGAATCGGCGATGATCGACCCGACCGCGTCCGTTGGGCATTTCAGCGTTATCGGCGCGGGTGCCTCCATCGGCGCGGGTGTCGAGATTCGCCATCATGTCGTGATCGGTGTTGATGTTGTGATCGGTGCGAAAAGCCTCATCAAGAGCCACGCGGTGATCGGTGAGGAGGGGTTCGGTGTTGAGCCAGACGCTGAGGGCAATAACCTTCGCCTTCCGCACGTTGGATCGGTGGTCTTGGGTGATTCCGTTGAGGTGGGAGCCTTCACCACTGTGTGCTCCGGGACGATCGAACCCACTACAGTTGGCCCCTTCACCAAAATCGACGATCATGTGCACGTGGCTCACAACGTCTCGATCGGATCAAACGTGATCATCACCGCGTGCGCCGAGATTTCGGGAAGCGTAAGGATCGGGGATCGGGCATGGGTGAGTCCCAACGCGTCGATCATCCAGGGCGTATCGGTCGGCGACAACGCGCTCATCGGCATCGGCGCGGTCGTCATCCGCTCGGTACCAGCATCCGAGGTGCATTTCGGTAACCCCGCGAAGAAGTTTCGGGATCGGTGACCGTCGTTGATCAGTAGTTCTCCGCAGGCACCTTGTCGAACCACCAAAAGGGGTGTGTCAAAACCTGAAGTTGAGGCACTTTATCGACCCAGAGACCGAAGTGACCTTCACGCCAGTTGCCGCTACTGTCACTCAGGTATTTGAGCGTCGGAGTGGTGAACCGCTCCTCATAGGCGTGATACCGCACAGTGTCAGACCAGCTCTCGAGAAGGGCGTTGGCGAACGCCAGCCCACCCATGCGCGCCGGCTCATGCAGGCTGAATCCGGTGAATGATCGGCCGAGAGCGGCTTCGAAGACGTTCTTCTGGCGCTGAGCCCACTCGCGTTCGTCTCCGCCGAGAACGCTGCCGATCCCGCCCTCGAGATGTAGACCGATTTCGTGGCCCAGTTCCTCCATCTCGGTGATGGCGGATAACGACGGAAGTGACATCAGGTTGTAGCCACGCGCATGAACGCGCACGAAGATCGATGAAGAGCATCCTGCATCGGCATCTAGCCGAGCCACCCGCAGGGCCTGCTCGATTGAGTTGTCGAGGTCGTGACGCAGAACCAGGTGTTTAGGTTGGGGGTTCTTCAGGAATTCGACAAAGCTTGTCACCGCATAACCGGCGTCCTTGTAGGCCCGCAAGGTGTTGGAGTAGTCGGCGAACGAGAAGCCCAAGCCGTCGGGAGGGGTGAGTTGCATTGGCGCCGTTTTCTGATCAGTGGGGCAGGAGACTTCGACGGGTGGTGCGTCAGGTGGCCGGGAGTTGATAAGAAAGGCCGTCGGAGACCAGTTCTTCGGCGATGCGCACGACGTTGGTGCCCTCCGCCAGCGTGACGATACCCTGAGGCTCGCCAGCGAGCACGGAGTCGCGGAATGCCTCGTGCTCCGCTACCAGCGGCTCCTTACGGATCAGCGCGAACCTCGTGACGTCGCCCTCGGAGACGCCGTGGAACTCTGTTCGGGCCTGCCAGATGTCTTCGGTCGCGCTGTTTTGATAGTGCGTAAGGTCGGCGGTGAGTGTGTCGGCCACGAGGACGCCCTTTTCCCCGGTGATCACGGTCACGCGTTCTTTGAAGGGCGTCAGCCAGTTCACTGTGTGCGAGACGATGGCACCACCGGAAAGAGTTCCCACGGCGAGCACCATATCCTCGTGCTCGCGTCCGCTGCGGTGAGTTATGCGCGCGTTCACGCTCACGTAGCTCTGCTGCGCAACCCACGCGGTGAGGTCGATGTCGTGAGATGCGAGATCCTTGACGACACCCACGTCCGCGATGCGTCCGGGAAATGGCCCCTGCCTGCGAGTGGCGATCTGGTAGATCTCGCCGATCAACCCGTCTTCAATGCGCTGGCGCGCGGACTGCAGTGCCGGGTTGTAGCGTTCGATGTGCCCGACCCCGCCGATCAGGCCGGCAGCAGTGAACAGGTCGCGCAGCTCCGAAGCCGCTTCTGTCGTCGCCGCGACCGGCTTCTCGATAAGAGCGTGGATCCCCCGCTCAGCGAGAGCGCGGCCCAGTTCAAGGTGGTAAACGGTGGGAGCCGCGACGACGCAGTAGTCGACGCCCATTTCGAGAAAACGATCGAGGTCGGCGATAACCGGCTTTCCTTCGATCTCTGGCCCGACACCGGGAGCAGGATCGAAAACGCCAACGAAGTTCACTCCGTCCAGGTTATTCAACACGCGGCTGTGATACCGGCCCATCACACCCAAGCCGATGACGCCCGCGCGCAACGTCATCAGGCGCCCGCCTCCGCGACCGCGTTCACGGCATCTACAATCGACGCGAGGTCGTCGTCGGTCAACGAGGGATACACCGGCAGCGACAGCACTTCGGCTGCGGCCTGCTCGGTGACCGGCAGGTCGAGATCGAGCGCGAACGATGGCAGACGGTGAATGGGTGTGGGGTAATAAACCCCGCTGCCCACACCCCGCGTAGCCAGCTCCGAAGCGAACGCATCTCGCTCGTGACCCGCGATTCGGATCGTGTACTGGTGGAAGACGTGCACGGCGCCGGAAGCCGTAGGTGGCGTCACAACCCCCTTTAAGTTTTCGGTGAAGAACGCGGCGTTCGACTGCCGCTTCGCCGTCCAAGCGGCCAGCTTCGTCAGTTGCACGCGGCCGATCGCTGCGTGAATGTCGGTCATGCGGGTGTTGAATCCCACGACCTCGTTCTCGTAGCGCCTCTCCATCCCCTGGTTGCGCAGCACGCGCGCCATTCGCGCCACATCCTCGGACGGTGTGGTGATCATCCCACCCTCACCGGAGGTCATGTTCTTCGTGGGGTAGAACGAGAAAGAGCCTGCAACGCCCCACGCGCCGACCGGGATTCCATCGACGGATGCTGCGTGAGCCTGCGCGGCGTCCTCCAATAAGAGCAGGTCGTGCTTATCGGCGATGTGTTTCAGCGCCACCAGGTTGGCCGGATGACCGTAGAGATGCACCGGCATGATCGCCTTGGTGCGGGGTGTGATCGCCGCCTCGACGGCGGCCGGATCGATCGCAAACGTGTCGATCTCGATATCGACGAAAACCGGGATCGCGCCGGTGAGCGCCACGGAGTTCGCTGTCGCAGCGAAACTGAACGACGGCACGATCACTTCGTCGCCTTCGCCCACCCCCGCAGCGAGAAACGCCATGTGCAGGGCAGAGGTGCCCGAGTTCACGGCGACACAGTGCATCCCGTTTACAATCCCGGCGAATTCACTCTCGAACGCGGCGACCTCCGGGCCCTGGGCGAGCATCCCGGACTGCATGACTCGATCGACCGCAGCGCGCTCGTCATCGCCGATCTCTGGCTTTGCTGCGGGGATCATGTCACTACCTCTACTAATTCGTTTACATCTATCTCGCGGTACCGCGCACCGGTGACCGGGCAGATCCAGTCACCGTCATTGTCCCGACTGAGCGGATGCCCGGCCGAACCCACCCAGCCAACCCGACGTGCTGGGCTGCCGACGACGAGCGCGAAATCGGGCACATCTTTCACCACAACCGACCCCGCACCCACGAGAGCCCAACGGCCGATGACCACCGGCGCGATGCAAGTGCTGCTCGCGCCGATCGAGGCGCCCTCGCGGATATCCACGCCGACCGCCTGCCAGTCATCCCCAGATTTTGGTGTTCCGTCGGCATTGATGGCACGCGGGAAATGATCGTTCGTCAGTACGACAGCAGGGCCAATGAACACACCCCGCGCGAGCCTGGCTGGCTCATACACGAGCGCATAGTTTTGAATCTTGCAGTTATCGCCAACCTGAACACCAGAACCCACATACGCTCCGCGGCCGACGATGCAGTTCTCGCCCAGATGAGCACCATCACGAACCTGCGCGTAATGCCACACCTTGCTGCCTGAGGAAATCGTTGCGGTCGGTGCCACGTCGGCGGTCTCATGAACGAAGCCAGACGGTGCAGGCATACAGGCTCCAGGGTGTTCGCGGAAAGTTGGTTTAAGCGTAGCCGATCCCTGCCGGAGAGACTGTAGGCCGTCGTTAGACTGGCGCGATGCGCGTAATGGTCACCGGGGGAGCCGGATATATCGGTGCCCACACCAGTCATCTCCTGGCCGGCCGCGGAGACTTCGTGCTCATTGCTGACGACCTCTCCACTGGATCGAGGGCACGCGTCGCCGACTTTCCGCTACTCGAAGTTGACCTCGCCGAACCGGCCTCGGTGGCTGTCGTCGCGGACGCCATTCGAACCCACCGGATTGACTCGGTCATCCACTTCGCTGCTCGGAAGCAGGTCGCAGAATCGGTCGAACGGCCCGCTTGGTATTACCAGCAGAATGTCGGTTCGATCTCGAATCTAATCCTTGCCCTCGAAGTGGAGAAAACCTGCCCGCGACTGGTCTTCTCCTCGACGGCTGCGGTCTACGGCCAGGCGGGCGGGGTCATAGACGAAAATCGCCAGCCCGCCCCCGTGAATCCGTATGGCGCGTCAAAGCTCGCGGGTGAGCAGCTGATCGATGCCACCGCCGCCGCATGGCCGCTCAGCGCGGCGAGCCTGCGCTACTTCAACGTCGGCGGGTCGTCTCGTGCAGAACTCGCCGATACGGGTGCGTCCAATCTGATCCCGATCATCATGGACCAGCTCATCTCCGGGCAGCGACCCGGGATTTTTGGCAGCGACTACGACACGCCGGACGGAAGTTGCGTCCGCGACTACGTGCACGTCGCAGATGTTGCCGAGGCACACCTGGTGGTGCTCGATTGGCTGGTGGGGCATACCGGGCACGACGTGATGAACGTGGGCACAGGAACCGGCACGAGTGTGCTGGAAATGGTGCGTGCCCTGATGGATATATCTGGGATTCGGGCGGAGCCCCAGACGCTGCCCAGGCGGCCCGGCGATGCCGCGGAAGTAGTGGCGGCCGTCGGCCGGATCGCGACCGAGACCGGATGGCAGGCGCGCTTCGCGCTCGACGACATCGTGGCATCTGCCTGGGATGCCCGCCTGCATGCATCGGTGGCCTCTGGCCCTGTCTAACGTCGGGTCGCCTTATCGCCTCAACGTGCCAGCGGACAGAGTTCTCGGCGGCACCAATCGATAGCGATAAAGGCGATTTCCTGCACGAAAAGCGCACTCATCACCGGCGTCACCGGGCAGGATGGCACCTATCTCGCGCGGGACCTGCTGGAACAGGGGTTCGAGGTTCACGGGCTCGTCAAGCCCGGCGACGTGACGCTGGGCGAGCGGTCGCCCGGTGTCATCGCCCACGAAGGCGATCTGACCGATTCGGCCTTCCTCAGCGAACTGATTGCCCGCGTCGAACCGGATGAGATCTACAACCTCGCCGGCCAGACGTCGGTGGCGCTGTCATTCGAGCAGCCGGTCGAGGCGCTCGAAAGCATCG
>NZ_JANLVV010000205.1:0-5010 GCF_031364185.1 Salinibacterium sp.
CGCGGCGAATACCGGGTGATCTACCGAATTTTTGATGAGATTGTGGTCGTCGAGATCGTCTCCATCTCGCACCGGCGCGACGCGTACCGGCCCACCCCGAGCCCGAAAGGGCTTGAATAGACACATGCCACTCACAGGGGAATACGCACCGAGCACCTCCGACTGGGCTCGCACCCAGGCCGAGCGCTACGAGGCGACCGATGGTGCCGAAGGCGGCGAACTGCGCGGCATGCCCGTGATCGTGCTGACGACGGTCGGCGCGAAGTCCGGGATGCTGCGTAAGACTGCCCTCATGCGCGTGGAGCACGACGGGGTGTACGCGGTGGTCGCCTCGCTCGGCGGTGCTCCGAAGCATCCCGTCTGGTATTTCAACATCGTTGCCCAGCCGCACGTCGAGCTGCAAGACGGCCCGGCCAAACGCGACTACCTCGCCCGCGAGATTTTCGACGGCGAGAAGGCCGTGTGGTGGGAGCGCGCGGTCGCCGCATACCCGCCGTATGCGGATTACCAGGAGAAAACCGATCGTGAGATTCCGGTGTTTGTGCTCGAGCTGATGGGCTAGCCGCAGCAGATTCATGCGATGCCCCGCTGTCGCTCGACTACAGTGTGGGGGTGCTCGACACTGTCGGACCGACGTCGGTCACCAACCCTCGTCGTCGGCGACTCCACCCTGCGCGGCTGACGCTGCTGGGGTTTGGTGGCGGAATCCTGGTCGGCACCGTCCTGCTGATGTTGCCGATCTCGACGGTCGGCCCCGGCGGGGCATCCCTCATCGAAGCCTTCTTCACGGCGGTCTCGGCAATCTGCGTCACCGGGCACGTCATCGTCGACACCGCCACCTACTGGACACCATTCGGGCAGACGGTCATCCTGCTGCTCATCCAGATCGGTGGCTTCGGGGTGATGACCTTCGCCACGATCGTCGGCGTGGCCGTGGTTCGCCGGCTCTCGCTGAGTTCGCGGCTGACGACGGCCGCAGAGACCAAGAGCTTTGGCATCAACAACGTGCGCGCGCTGGTTATCAACGTGCTCAGGATCTCTCTCGTGATCGAGTCGGCCGCCGCGGTCGTGCTGTTCGCCTGGTTCACGCTTCGCTACGGTCGGCCGGTCGGTGAGGCGGCGTGGCTGGCGGTATTCCACGCCGTCTCCTCGTTCAATAACGCGGGCTTCTCGCTATTCAGCGACAACATGATCGGGTTCGTCGCCGACCCGGTCGTCTCTCTCACTCTCAGCACCGCTGTGATCCTTGGCGGGCTTGGCTTCCCGGTAATCCTGCAGCTGCTGCGGTGGTGGCGACGCCCGCTGCTGTGGAGCATGAACACCCGCATAGTGCTCGCGGCGACCGCCATGCTGCTCATGGTCGGCACGGTCTACATCACCGCGATCGAGTGGAATAATCCTGCCACCCTGGGCCCGCTCGATTGGCCTGCGAAGATTCTCGCCGGCTTCTTCCAGTCGGTGCAGACCCGCACGGCCGGCTTCAACAGCATCGACATTGGCGGTGCGAGCGAGGCGACCCAGTTCGGGATGTCGGCACTCATGTTCATCGGAGCTGGCCCGGCAGGTACCGCCGGCGGCATCAAGGTCACCACATTTGCGGTATTGCTATTCATCCTGATTGCCGAGGTGCGTGGCCAAGGAGTAGTCAATATTTTCGGTAAGCGACTCTCACGGGCAGTGCATCGCCAGGCGATCTCGGTCGTGCTGCTCTCGGTCGCCGTGGTGGTGGCTGCCACCGTTGCCATCATGCTGATGTCGGGGCTGAGTCTCACGCCGGTGCTGTTCGAGTCGGTGTCGGCCTTCGCGACCGTGGGGCTATCGACCGGAATCACCGCACAACTTCCCGTGGGTGCCCAGCTCATTCTCGCCGCCCTGATGCTGATCGGGCGCCTTGGCCCCATCACCTTTGCCACAGCGCTCGCCCTGCGCGAGCGTGAGACTCTCTTCCAGTACCCCAAAGAAAGGCCGATAATTGGCTAAATTGCGCGCATTATTTGGAGCGGATGTCGAGAGTGTCGCCCAGGCCGACTCGGTCGCCGTGATCGGGCTGGGAAGATTCGGGCGCTCCCTCGCCCTCGAGCTGATGTGCAACGGCACTGAGGTACTGGGAATTGATGCCAACGAGGGCATAGTCCAGGACCTGAACGGGCAGCTGACTCATGTCGTGATGGCGGATGCCACGAAAGAGGCGGTGCTGCGCCAGCTGGCCGTGCCAGAGTTCGACCGGGTCGTAGTGGCGATCGGCGACGACGTCGAGTCGAGCATCCTGACCACCTCGCTATTGCTGCGATTCGGGATCAAGCACGTGTGGGCGAAGGCGGTCAGCGACGCGCACGGAATGATTCTCGAGCAGCTCGGGGTCGCCCACGTGATCTACCCGGAGAAAGAAATGGGCAAGCGGGTGGCTCACCTCGTGCGCGGCTCGATGGAGGACTACCTCGAGATTGGCGAAGACTTCTCGCTCGTGAAGATGATGCCGCCGGCGCGAGTAGTCGGCAAGCCGCTCGGTGAGTCGAAGGTGCGCTCGACCGCGGGTGTCACCGTGATCGCAGTGAAACCGGCGGGCGGGACGTGGAGCCACACCACCGCAGACACTGTCGTCGCAGCGGACGACACGATCCTCGTGGCTGGACCGACACGCAAGGCGGAGGAATTCAGCCAACTGCGCTGAACTTGCGGCTGAAACACTGCCGCAACACGGTGGCTCTAGAGTCAGATGTATGGCTGACCTGTTCGATGGCTATGGCACGACCGCCCTGGGGCGTGCCGGCGCGGCCGCGTGGGACGAGATGTTCTCCACGCCGGGCACGGCGCGTGAGTCTTACCGCGAGATCCATGCGGCCCTGGCCGAGATGACGCAGGATGAGCTTCGCGGCCGCACCGAAGCCCTCGGTGCCAGTTACCTCGCACAGGGAGTCACGTTCGACTTCGCCGGCGAGGAGCGCCCGTTTCCGCTCGACGCCGTTCCGCGGGTCATCGACCAGGCCGAATGGCTGACCGTTGAGGCCGGGATCAAGCAGCGCGTGAGGGCGCTCGAGGCGTTCCTGGCCGATATTTACGGCGAGCAGAATGCGGTGAAGGATGGCGTCATCCCGGCCCGACTGATTACGTCATCGAGCCACTTCCACCGCCAGGCCGCCGGTATCGAGCCGGCCAACGGCGTGCGCATCCAGGTCAGCGGCATTGATCTGATTCGTGATGAGAAGGGCACGTGGCGCGTGCTCGAAGACAACGTGCGGGTGCCCTCCGGCGTCAGCTACGTAATCTCCAATCGCCGCGTGATGGCCCAGACCCTACCCGAGCTGTTCGTGAGCATGAGGGTGCGACCGGTGGGCGACTACCCGCATAAGCTGCTGGGCGCGTTGCGGGCATCCGCCCCTGCCGGGGTCGACGACCCGACCGTCGTCGTGCTGACGCCGGGTGTCTATAACTCTGCCTACTTCGAGCACACCCTGCTCGCGCGACTGATGGGGGTTGAACTGGTGGAGGGCCGCGACCTGTTCTGCTCCGCTGGCAGGGTGTGGATGCGCACAACCTCGGGCCCCACCCGCGTTGACGTGATCTACCGCAGGGTCGACGACGAATTCCTCGACCCGCTGCAGTTCAGGGCTGACTCCATGCTCGGCAGCCCTGGCCTGATGCTTGCCGCCCGCCTCGGAAACGTCACCATCGCCAACGCGGTCGGCAACGGAGTGGCCGACGACAAACTCGTCTACACCTACCTGCCCGAGCTCACGAAGTACTACCTCGGCGAGGAGGCGCTCCTGCAGAACGTGCAGACCTGGCGCCTGGAAGAGCCCGGGCAGCTTGAGGAGGTGCTCGACCGCCTCGATGAACTGGTCGTGAAGCCGGTCGACGGATCCGGCGGCAAGGGACTCGTGATCGGGCCGGCGGCATCCCCGCAAGAATTGGCGAAGCTGAAGTCCAGTTTGCTGCGCGACCCCCGAGGCTGGATCGCGCAGCCCGTGGTGCAGCTATCTACGATTCCCACACTGGTCGATGATGGGATGCGGCCGAGGCACGCCGACCTCAGGCCCTTCGCCGTCAACGACGGTCAGGACGTCTGGGTGCTGCCCGGCGGCCTCACCCGGGTCGCCCTGCCCGAGGGCGAGCTCGTCGTCAACAGTTCGCAGGGTGGCGGCTCGAAAGACACCTGGGTCGTGGGGCAGGATCCGCTGCTGGTGTCGCGGCACAGTATCCAGGGCCTGGTCGCGGGCCAGGCCGCGGCAACGGAAGCGATCACGATCATTACCCCAGAGATGCTGAAATCGGCGCAGCAGGATCACGCGCCGCACGACCGCCCGCTGGGGCACGGCCAGCAGGAGCAGCAGCAACAGGAAGGCCCGCCCCCGCCCCCGCTCGCTGCCGACCGCGCCCCCTCGGCGCGAGCGCGGTTGCGCGCGCAGGCGCCGTCGCGCCGAACGGGCGCGCTCGACGATCCCGCGCGGGGAACCCCATGCTGAGCCGCATCGCGGAGTCCCTGTTCTGGATCGGCCGCTACATCGAGCGTTCCGACGGCACCGCCCGCATCCTCGATGTGCATCTGCAGCTATTGCTCGAGGATCCCTGGATCGAGGAGGACCTCGCCTGCCGCTCCCTGCTCAGCGTCATGGGCAGCGAAGTTCCCGAAGACCGTGTTCTTAACCGCCAGAGCGTGCTCGAGATCCTCGCCGTCGACCGGTCGGAGCCGGCATCCATCGCCTACTCGCTTGGGGCCGCCCGCGAGAACGCTCGCCGCGCCCGCGAGATCGTCTCAACCGAGCTCTGGGAGTGCCTGAATACGACGCGGGCCCGGATGCCACGGCGCGTGTCGAGCGATAAGGTGCACGAGTTCTTCGGCTGGGTGCGTGAACGTTCGGCGCTCGCCGTGGGCATCATCGAGTCGGGCACGAGTCGGGATGAGGCGTGGCAGTTCTTCACGCTCGGCCGCTCCATTGAGCGTGCCGACATGACGGCCCGCCTGCTCGCGACGCGCTCACTGACCGAGGCGAGCGGGCCGTCGTGGACGAC
>NZ_JANLVV010000209.1:0-5889 GCF_031364185.1 Salinibacterium sp.
GCGGCCGTCCAGATCGTGGTGGCAGCTGTCGCCTCGTACTCCATCTCGCACTACCTGCTCGGGCATCCCATTCCGTTTATCGCGGTGGCTGTGACAATTACGTCCCTCGGACTGACCCGCGATGCCCGCCCCCGGCGCGTCTTCGACAACGCCCTCGGAGTGACCATTGGCATCACCCTGAGCGAGCTTCTGGTGTCGGTCGTCGGCAAGGGCGTGTGGCAGATCGCACTCGTGCTGTTCGTGGTGCTGGTCATCTCCCGCGCCTTCTCGGCGAACCCGGCGTTCGCGGTGGCCGCCGCGGTGCAGTCCGGCGTCGTCGTGATCGTGCCGGACCCGGCCGGTCTCGCCTTCACCCGCAGCCTCGACGCGATCGTCGCCGGGGTGGTCGCGCTCGCCGCCACGGCCCTCATCCCGCGTAACCCGAATCGCGATGCCGCGCGCGAACGGCGGCGCCTCTTCGCCGCGGTGAATGAGGGCGTCGACTCCGTTGTCGATTGCCTTCGGGATGCGGATGAAGCCGCCGGCGAACTCGGGCTCGCCCGTCTCAGGCGCACCCAACCGGTGATCGACGCCTGGACGACCTCGCTCGAGAGCGCCCTCGCGGTGGCCCGCATCTCGCCGTTTCTGCGCTCGCGGCTGCCCGAGCTTCAGCGCGACTCCCGCTTTCTCACCGCCGCCGACCTCGCCACCAGAAGCCTGCGCACCATAGCCCGGCGCGCGGAGTTTCTCGTGCGCGACGGCGTTCATCGGCCCGCGCTCGCCGAACTCGTGGCCCAGCTCGGCACCGGAATGCGACTGATCGGCGAGGAGGCCGACGACCCACAGGTTGGGGGCGCGGCCCGCTCACTCTTGACGGATGTCGCGCGCCGACTCGACCCATCCCTCATCGTGCCTGACGGCCATGTCACCGATCAGGCGCTCGTCTTGATGCTGCGCCCACTGGCCATTGACCTGCTCGTGGGCACGGGAATGCCGATCGACGAGGCGCGGGGTCTGCTTCCGGTGGTGTGAGATAGCTCACCACGCGAACCCGTCCGGCGCCACCGCGTCCCACGCGACACCGAGCTCACCCAGTCGCCAGCGTGCCTTCGTCCCCAGGATCGGCCACCCGTCATCCCGCATCGATGAGGCCACCGCTACCCACCGCTGCGACGGCCCGAACACACCCAGCGGCGCGTGCACCCGCCACCACCGATCGAGGTCGGCGAGGTAGCTGTGCACACCCTCCCCAGGCACATTGCGGTGGATCAGCACCTTCGGCAGCCGCTCGGCCACGATCGACGGCCCGATAGCGTCGGGGCCCGAGAGGTCTGACAGGCGCAGGCTCACGGTGAGAGTCTCGGGGCCGTGGGCCGTGACATCCACCCAGCTGGCGACCCTGCCGACCTCGTTGCAGGTGCCCTCGACGAGCACCCCGCCGGGTTGCAGGCGGTCGACCATGCGCCGCCAATTCCCGAGCACCTGTGACTCGTCGTACTGCCGAAGCACATTCAGCGCCCGGATGATCGTGGGCGCCCCGCCCGGAACCTCGAAGCCGCCGAGGCCGAAGTGAACCCCCGGCCGCGCGCTGCGCGAGGCGACCCGTACCCGCTCCGGATCGATCTCGATGCCCACTACTTCGACGTCAGGCCTGATGCGCGCGAGCCGCTGGTGCAGCTCGAGAGTGGTCGTCGCGGATGCGCCGTAGCCGAGGTCGACGACCAGGGGCGCGGCCGCGCTGCGGAGCACCGGCAGCTGGGCGATCCATCGATCGACGCGGCGGAGCCGGTTGGTGCCGGTGGTTCCGCGGGTGACCTGGCCGATGGGCATAGGTCAAGTGTCGCGCAACCCCGCACGTGGTGGGGAGTCGACCCCTACTTGGGTTCGTTCCAGCTCGCGATCGGGGCTTCGCGCGACCCGATCCAGATCGGAACTTTGGCTGCGAAGCCGATGACGAAGAACCCGATAACACCGCGGGCGAGGGCAACGTATCCGGCGACCGCCAGCCACAGGATGCCGAATCCGGAGCCCGTCGGGCCGCCGACCAAACCCGCGGCGAACAGTGCTCCGACAACTCCGCCGCCGCGACGGATCGCTTCGCCGCCGAGCACCGCGCCGATGAGCAGCGGCACCGCCACACCGCCGAGCATCAAGCCCCCTGCGAGCCAGCCTTGCCATTCCTGGTAGTCGCTACCGAGTGTCGCGCCGTAGAAAATGCCGGAGATGGGAAGAACGACGATGGCGATGCAGAGCACGATAGTCCACGCGCGGATGAAGCGGTCGCTGTAGCGGTAGGTGTTCGCACGAGTGGTCACCGGCCCAGCATATGGCCACCTCGAATACCGCCAGTCGCGTGGGCCCCGCCAACGCCCGTCGCTACGCTGTTATCCATGACCCACACCCTCATCCTCCTTCGCCACGGAAATTCCGACTGGAACCAGAAGAACCTCTTCACGGGGTGGGTGGATGTGCGACTCAGCGAGCAGGGGATCGCTGAAGCGACGAGGGCTGGTGAGCTGCTGGCCGAGTCCGGGCTGAAGCCCGATGTGCAGTACACGAGCCTTCTGACCCGCGCGATTGACACAGCCAATATCGCGCTAGACGCGGCCGACCGCGCCTGGCTGCCGGTGAAGCGCACCTGGCGCCTCAACGAGCGTCACTACGGCGCGCTGCAGGGGCTGGACAAGGCGGAGACGCTGGAGAAATTTGGGCAGGAGAAGTTCAGTCAGTGGCGCCGCAGCTTCGATGTTCCGCCGCCTGCGCTCGACGACGACGCCGAATACTCGCAGGTGCACGACGAGCGTTACGCCGGTATCGACGGCGAGATTCCGCGCACCGAGAGCCTCAAGCTGGTCATTGACCGGATGCTGCCCTACTGGCGGTCAGATATCGTTCCCGACCTGGCCGCAGGCAAGACCGTGCTGGTTACCGCCCACGGAAATTCGCTGCGCGCGCTGGTGAAGCACCTGGATGGCATCTCGGATGATGCTATTTCCGAGCTCAACATTCCCACGGGGATCCCGCTGGTGTATGAGCTTGACGAGACGTTCATGCCGACCGGCCCCGGGCGCTATCTCGACCCTGAGGCTGCTGCGGCAGGCGCTGCCGCCGTGGCCGCTCAGGGGGCTAAGAAGTGACCCGGGACGGTTCACGGTCAGGGCGCTGCTACAGCCAATTTGCTACACCTCCGAGCCGCTGAAGGCCCATTCCGGCAGCATTCCCGCGCTCAGCATGGCGTTCAGCAGCAGCGCCATGCTGTGCTTGGGGTCGATCGCGAGAGCCATGTCCGAGGCGGCACCGGCGGCTGAGCCGCGGCCCAGGCTCCACTGCAGCCAGCTCAGCATGCACAGCGGCCCGGGGCGGTAGCGGTCGGGAATGTTGGCGATGAGCTGCTTCAGCAGGTCGATGGTGCCCTGCACTCGGGGAACGTTTGGACGCCGCGTGCCGTGACCGGCCAGCAGATTCACGTCGTCGACGTCTACGCGACCGGCGTCGATCTCGCGCTGAACGACCTCATCCATCGTCCCACCGGTGTCTGCCTGGAGCTGGTGATAGCGGGCATTCGATTCGAGCATCGCCTCACCGAATTCGCACCCAAATGCGACGGTGATGCTCATCACATCGCGGTCGCTGGGGCGCTGCGCCATCGAGAGCATCCACGCGCTGACCTCCAGCGGGGGTGTCGGATATTCCGCGATGGTGCACGAACACGAGGCGGCGTCGAGATCCATCATCTCTTCCAGACGGTCCAGTACCATCATCGCCTCGTCGGTGAGGTGCTCGAATCCATCGAGGAGGTATTCAAGACGTTCGGCGATGAGCGGATCGCGCTCGGGCAGGGCCGCCTCGTCGCTGAGATCGTCGAGTACACGATGGTCGCTGAGGCGCGACGCGATCTCACTCGCAGCGATCAGGCCGAGTGGATGCCCCGCCCGCGGGTAGCCCGTATCGAAGTAGCTTGCCCAGCCATCGCCCGCCACGCACAGCGCATCGGGCAGGTGGAAGCCGGCCCCGTGGATGCGAGCGGGGAGCATCCGCCCGAGGTCGAGCTGCGGAATACCGTTCTCGCTCTCGAAGGTCTCGTCGGTGTAGATGATCATCGACGCGCCGGTGATGCCGGTGATGCGGCTCAGCATCCCGATAATGGTGGATGCGACGGCCTTCTGGTTGCTTCTGCGCTGCGGAGGAAGGTCGAGTCTGATGACCTCGCCCGTGCGGCGACCGCGAAAGGCTACGCAGACGATGCTGTTCTTCGGTTGATAGCCCAGCATTACGGGGATCGCGGAGAGGAAATCGGCGGCGGTGGTTGCGCGCATGATGTCGGTCATGCGCCCATGGTGCTCGCGTGATCAGAGGTGCGGCCCCGAGGGGCGAGGTTCGGTGGAGAACCGAGCCCTGTGGAAACTCAGCGGGCCATCTGTGCTGCGATGGCGGCTCGAGCGAGCGCCTTCGCCTCCGGCCCGGCGAGGCGTGCGTCCAGGCGGATAATCAGCGCACCTGAGCCTGCCCACTCGAGGAGGTGTCGAGTCTGCATGACGGCGGAGTACACCGGCGAGCCGTATCCCGAGTGCTGTGGGAATCGCCAGCCCACCAGCTCTGCCGACGACTCGAGAGCGTCCACCAACTCGTTCAAAGTCGATGCCTCCCCGGCGCTGACCAGCAGCAGGAGCAGCACCCCGATATCTCGACCGTAGTCGGTGCGTTCGGCGGGGAGTCGGCCCGCGACATAGCGCCACAGGGCGGCGGGATCATCCCGCAACAGCAGCCCCAGCTTCGTCAGCATCAGCCGGCCGCGGTACTTACGGGTGAGGCCAAGAGCGGTGACCGACTCGCGCAGAGCGAGCAGCGGCTGGATGTTCAGTTCGCGATTCGCCTGACCGAACCAGGTGTGCCCCGGGTCGAGCCGCGCCATCATCGCAGTCACGGAGCTCGGCGGCAGGTATTCGGCGGAGGTCAGCGCGATCCCCTCCTCCGGCACGTGAGCGAGGAAGCCGCGGATAACAGCGGTTCCCCGTTCGGCGGCGGTGACGGTGAGTGCTGCGGGGGCGGTGGCCGTGACATCCAGCGCATCATGAATGATGGCGAGCGCGGGCTCATCGCGACAACGATTCAGCATCACGGCAAGGGGCGAGGTTCCGGCGCGCAGGGCGGCGAGCATGGGCCGCGCCTGCGCTGCCTCGCGCACGCTGCGGTCGGCGGCCGCCAGGTCGAACGGGGCCGGCTCAGCATCAGAGCCGAGCCAATCGAAAAACTCGGCAAGATCTTCGGCGTCCGCGTGCCCTGGGGTTCGATACACGTCGAGGGCGTGCTCATACGAGTGGATGCCGCCGCAATCCTCCGGCGGTCCCATCCGCTCGCCCGCGACACACCGAGGCCCGGCGTCCCCCGGGTCGAGCTCGGAGACGGATTCGACGACTACCCGGTGCTCCCAGTCGTCCCCGAAGTCGTAGGTGTACCAGAAGCTGTCACCGACACTGTCGACGAACTGGTCGAGCCGCACCGTGCCTTCGAGGATGCCGGTGTCGCCCTCGTCGAGATCGTACTGGGTGACGATCGGTGACGGTCCGTAGCGGTCATCGGTGGGCGAGAAGCGGTGCAGGTGACTGTTAGTCCAGCCGAATGCGGCCTGCAGGATGTCGTGCACGCGATCGAGGGTGACCTCGCCCGGCAGCGACAGCCGGCGCCAGATCGGGGGTGCTGCGCCAATCAGCTCGATGCGCCGTTCGACGCGCTGGGGGGGGGTTGGGGGTGGAGGCAGGAGAGTCACGGATCAAGCGTAGGGGTGGCGGTCACCCGATGCGCAGCCAGGCCCGCAGTGCGGCGCGGATGACACCCCAGCGGCCACCTTCCCGCAGTAACCCCGCCCGTCCGAAATGACGGAGATGCCCGTGCCGCGCACCCCGAAACTCG
>NZ_JANLVV010000211.1:0-1990 GCF_031364185.1 Salinibacterium sp.
CATGTTCTACGGGTTCGAAGCCTGCGGCGATGTCGCCGAAGAGGTCAACGATCCGTCCCGGCGGGTTCCGCGGGCCATGTACCTCACCATCTTCGTCGGTGGCGTTTCCGCGCTGATGTCGTACGCGGGCTACGTCCTTGCCGCCCCAGACCTACAATCCATCGTCAGCGGGGAAGATCTCGACCCCATTCCCGGCATCCTCGAATCGTCGATCGGCATCGTGGGCGCGAAGGTCTTCCTGGTCATTGCGTGCATGGCATTTGTGTCGTGTGTGCTGAGCCTTCAAGCCGCAGCGAGTCGACTGCTGCACTCGTTCGCCCGCGACGGAATGCTTCCCGGAAGTTCCTGGTTGGCCAGGCTCACCCCGCGCACCAAGGTGCCGAGGAACGCCCTGCTCGTAGCGAGCATTATTCCCATGCTGATCTGCGTCGTGGTGTTCATCCGACCGGAATCACTCCTTCAGGTGACCGCGTTTGCCGTTCTCGGCATCTACGTCGCCTTCCAGGCAGTGGTTCTGGCATCCCTCCGCCAGCGCTTCAAGGGATGGATGCCCGCCGGCCCGTTCAACCTCGGCCGCATGGGTATCGTGGTGAACATCGCCGCCCTCGTGTACGGCCTCATCGCCATCTACCTGCTACTCATCCCGGGAGCATCCGGAGACTTCGTCACGGACTACATCGCCTGGATCGGTCTCGGCGTGGTGGTGATCATCGGCGCGCTGTACCTGTTCATCGCACGTCCAGACCGAAAGTCGTCCGCCCCCGACGGCGACGCGATCGAGGTCGCAAACAAAATGCGCGCCCACTCCGGCTGAGGCCGACAGGGCAGCGCGGTGTTCCCGTCGCACGCCTGGTTGGGATCACTGACGCCGATTCGGCGCATTCTGCTGCGAACGCTGCCGTGTGGCTCACGACTCATCCCGTTCCCGCACCTGCGGCGCGCTCGGTGCAGCAACTCGACGAGCAGATCGCCGACGAGCGACGCGGCTGGGAGTGATCTACCTCGACTCCTGCATAGTGATCTATGCCGTCGAAGATGAAGGACCGCGTGGCGCGATGATTCGCCAGCGTCTCGCTGATTCTGGTTCGACCGAGGTCGCCATAAGCCATCTCGTGACGATGGAATGCCTTGTCGGCCCGATGCGCAACGACAATCTGGCCCTGCACGATCACTATTTGCGGGCGCTCGCGCGGTTCACCATGCTCGAACTGGGGCAAGACCAATTTCGTCGGGGTGCCCAACTTCGCGCGGCCCACGGCCTCAGATCACCCGACGCGCTGCACCTCGCCGCCGCCCAGCTGTCGGGCTGCGACGAGGTGTGGACCAACGATGCGCGCCTCACTGCAGCCGCACGCGGTCTCGCGGTAGATGTGCTGGCATAGAGTCCCAGAATTCGCCGCTCAAGGTGGGCGACGCAGCATCTGTCGACCCCCGGACCGGCGCCACCCCGATTGGGGATCGCACTGCCGCAACCCCGCCGGTAGCGTGAAAATCGTCATCATCGGAGATTGGCTTGGGGGATTACATGTTGGAATTTTCATTGGCGGATGGCCTACTTCTGCTGGGCATGCCCATCGCGGCCGCGATAGTGGTCGCCTTGATCTTCGTGCTCATCGCGCGCACCCGGGTCGATTCTTACCTGAGCCCGAGGGCAAGGCTCCGCATGAACGATGACGGCAGCCTCAGCGAGGTAGTCGAGCACGCCTACGAGCACGAGCTCGCCGCGTAACTCAGATTGCGGCGGCCGCTACCCCGACGCTGTGAACTGCAGCGCTAGCCAGGTCGACGAAGCTGTGCGGTGAGCTGTAGCGCGCTGCTATCGTCGAGAAATGTTCACTCAGATCACGCCAGACGTTTCACCGTTGCTCGGCGCCTCAGTAGTCGTCGCCGTACTCTATCCCCTGCTGCTGGCTGGTGCCATCGCTCTGACTATGAGGGTTTTGTACTCGGTCATCTGGCGGGCCGTCCGTCGCGGATTGCGCGAGTTTCA
>NZ_JANLVV010000226.1:0-2852 GCF_031364185.1 Salinibacterium sp.
CCGTGGGCGTCGCTACGACACGGGCGACCGGGTCGACTACATCAAGGCCATCGTGCAACTCGCGGTCGAACGTGACGACCTCGGGCCTGAGCTGCGTCCGTGGCTCAAGCAGTTCTCAGCCGCCCTCGACTGACGTGGCAGCAACGATTCCCACGCTCTCGGAGGGGCGGACGACCATTCGTCCGATCCGACTTCGGGACGCAAAGACCCTCGACCGGGAGCTGGCCCACAACCGCAGCTGGCTGCGCAAATGGGAGGCCACCAACCCACACGGTCCGATGTCGTTCGATGTGCGGTCGAGCATCCGGAGCCTGCAGCAGAATTCGCGCGGCGGGTTCGGGCTGCCGTTCGTGATCGAGTACGACGGTGAGCTCGCGGGGCAGCTGAACGTGTCATCCATCACCTACGGTTCGCTGTCGTCGGCGACCATCGGGTACTGGGTGTCGGAACGATTTGCAGGCAAGGGGATTACCCCGACCGCGGTGGCCCTCGCGACCGACCACTGCTTCTTCGGCGTGGGGCTGCACCGCATGGAGATCTGCATCCGGCCCGAGAACGAGCCGAGCCTGCGCGTCGTCGAGAAGCTGGGCTTCCGGTACGAGGGGCTTCGGCGGCGCTACATCCACATCAATGGTGACTGGCGCGACCATTTCTGCTTCGCGCTGACCATCGATGAGTTGCCGGCCGGTGTACTTCGGCGCTGGCTCGACGGCAATGCTCCTGTCTCTGATGCCGAGGTGCCGGCAGCCGATCGCGCCAGAGCCGCACGACCGCTTCTTCCGTAGGTCCGGGCTCGGCGGCACCCCGACCGACCTGCCGTTGCCCTGTGTTGGTAACTCCTGCAATTCGGTCGCGCTCGTCGTTGCGCCCGGCGGAAATGCCCGGAATTGCAGGGGCACGCCGATCGGCCCGGTGTGATCTGCAGGAGTTACGAACATCGTGCCCGCCGCACCAGCGTGGTGTCGAGGTATCTGCCCACGCGACTCGTACCGTAGGCCTATGGAACCAACAGGCGTCGGCGGCGGGCTCATGCTCGCGATCGCCGCCGCCCTGTGGCTTGCGTACCTGGTGCCGAACTGGTTCAAACGTCGCGAGTACCTGGCGACCGAGCGCAACGCCGTGCGGTTGCAGCAGACCATTCGCGTGTTGGCCGAAAGTGCCGAGATTCCGGATGCCGTCAGGGCCGATCTCGCCGCGAAGCAGTTGGCGCAGGCCCAGCGCGCCGAGCTGAGGCAGGGCCCTGTTGCGGTCGGTCCGGTGCGTCGCCCCGCCCCGCCGCGGGAGGACCCGCGGACGGTCGCCGCGCGTCGCCTTCGTCGTTCGCGCGTGCTGGTGTCTGTCGTATTTTTCGCCTCGCTGGTGTCCGGGTTTGTGCAGCTCACCCTCATGGTCACGGGCGGTGCTGTTGTCGCGTCGTGGGTGGTGCTGGCGGTCGCCGCGGGTATCACGATCGGCTCAGTGTCGCTGCTGGGCCGGCTCGCGGCGGCCTCCCGCGAACGCGCTTCGGCCGGTGCGCCGATGGCGCGTCGCGTGTCGATGAGCCGCGCCCCGGTAGCCACGGGCCGCGTCGCCGAACGGCAGTCACACTGGACCCCGGTGTCGGTGCCGAAGCCGCTCTATCTCTCGCGTTCGCTTGCTCCGACCCGAGTGATCGCAGATCCGACTGCGCAACTGCGCGAGGCCGCGGCGTCGGCAGAAGAACTGCTGCGCTCTGCCCAGCAGCACGTTGCCGTGATCCCGGTGGAGCCGCCAGTGCCGGTAGCGACCCCCAGCCGCTTCGCGCGAATGGGCATTGTGGATGCCACCTCCACCGCTGCCCCGGATCTCGACGCCGTGCTCGCCCGCCGTCGAGCGGCCGGCTGAGCCGCGGACGATTCGGCGCGAGCATTCTGCCTATTCCGCTGAGGAGTGCGGCGGCGGCTGCGGCGATGAAGATTGATGCGCTGCAGAGGATGTTCCCCGGAAGATTCCACGCGGGCGTCGGCAGTGGTGTACGTGAGTGGATGGGGCAGGTCGGTGCCCGTGTCGCGTCGCCACTGGGCCTGACCCGAGAGTATCTGCCTGCACTGGGATCACTGCTGTCGGGCGACGAGGTGACCAGTGACGGCGAGTACATCAGCCTCGATCGGGTGCGGCTCGACTGGCCGCCGACCGAGCCGGTTCCGATCCTGGTCGGCACGGGTGGACCGAAGTCCCTCGCCCTGTCGGGGCAGTTCGCCGATGGCACAATCCTCACCGGTGGTACGACCCCGGAGGGCGTGCGCCTGGCCCGCACCCATATCGACGAGGGTCGCGCTCGTGCGGGGCGAACGGACAAACACCCCATCACAGTCAATGTCATGGCGGCCACAGGGCTAGGAGCGCCGGCCAGGTGGGAGGCCGAATGCCGCAACTGGGGTTTCGACCCGTCAGACGATGTCGGTGTCGCCGGCGACGCGGCAACGATCGCCGCTGCCGTACGGCGCTTAGCCGACGCCGGCGCAGACACGGTAGTGCTCCAGCCGACCGCGGACGAGCCAGACCATGAGGGCTTCATCCGGTTCGCCGCGCGAGAGGTAGGGCCTTTGGTCAACACCGGATAGCAGCTCGCGGAATCCGCACCCGGCCGGAGTGATATCGTTGACGCTGCACTGGGCCGCAAGGCGCAGGGGCCCTTGGCGCAGTTGGTAGCGCGCCTCGTTCGCATCGAGGAGGTCAGGAGTTCAAATCTCCTAGGGTCCACCACAGTTCGCTAACGGCACGGATTTCGACTGCCCTACGCTGGGCGCATGACGTCTCGAGTCATCCCTTCCGCAGCCGCAGGCTTTTTGGCGGCCGAGGCCGTCATCGCGGGACTGATCGTTGCGAACATG
>NZ_JANLVV010000231.1:0-2487 GCF_031364185.1 Salinibacterium sp.
CACGCCCGAGCTGCGGGGGGTTTCAATCAAGGTCGACAGCCAGTCGGTGTCGGGGCACTTCGTCTTCGACGTTGAACCGACCGAAGAATTGCGCGAGATCGTCGATGACGCTGAGACCGAAGTGCTGGCCGACTATGGTGGCCTCACCCCGGTTGCCTTCACATCGGAATACCTTCCCCGTGAGCAGCGGCTGACGCTCGGCCCCGACGAGCACTGGGTATTCAGGCGTCGAGAGCCGCCCACTGCACTCTGACGCCGTCGACGTTGCCGCCGGTCCAAAGGTCGATCACCCTCCTAGAAGCCGGGATGGTCTCTTGAACGCCGCCGTGTTCGGGTCGTGCTGCTCCACGGCGTAGCTGGTCCGCACGGGCGGCAGTGGGAGCCGTGAGGAGAGACCACTTGAGCCACGTCCTAGCGCCGACGATGTAGCGGCGCACCACTCAACGTCGGCATGCACAGTTCGAGACAGTTGCGGCCCTACACAAAACCTACAAACAACCGAGATCGGTAGGGTCTCGACGTGACGCATCGGCGTACCAACCCGCCTCTTTCGGCCGTGACATGGCGCGAGCCTACAGACAGCTACGCGCTGTGACCCGACGTAGTGGGCGAGCCCCAACAGTTGCCGCAGAACGACCTGTTATGAAACGATCGCTGCGTCATTTCCGGCCTCGACCGAGGTCGGCGGAGAACCCCTCAACCAGGTGAGGGAACGTGATGGGCTCATCACCGTAGGGATTCAATGAAGTAGAAATTTTCTTTGATGATCGTTCGCTGGCGCACTTGCAGATGGTAACCATCGCAAAGCTTCGCCGCCGCGAGGATTCCATCTTCTCGTGGACCAATAAGCTCGACGCAGATAGCGGAAGAAACACAATCTGGCTCGATCCGAGATCCACCCTCTTCTCCCGCTACACCAGCAAGGTATCCCCTGCTCACCGAAGAGCGGGAACCCGCTCCCGTCACAGCACACCACCCACCATCACCCGACGAGAGGGTAAAGCCACAACCGGACGTGAAAGTGAAGCGTTAGAACGACGCCCTCACCACGCAAGGCCCCTCGAGACGATAGCCCACAACCAGCCCGACAAGTCGCAAGCGCGGCCCGATCAAGCCGTCACAGAGAGGCGATTTCAGAGCGTCGCAACCACAAATTCGAGACTCATCGCGCCAGGTTGAAGCTGACCAGTGAGGTACGCCGTGCAGAACAGATTACTGTCGTGACCTTCGGACTTGGCTCGGGGTCTCGGTCTAGTTTTATGCATGCGCAACTTCACCGTCTCGACTACCTTCGATGCCAAGTGGTGAGTGTTCGTCATTCACGAACTCGGCTGCGTCGGGAAGATGACCCGCACAGTACGCAACTAGTGCTGCCTGCGGCGCTTCGAGAAGTACGGATTGTGCGTTCTGCTCAATTTGTTCGGACACAATTGCGCACAATACCGCGCCCGGCGTACCGTGACATAACAATCTGGCGCCTGCGCCGGAATGCGCCACACGGCACAACACGATCGAGCTATGCAACGGAGCACAGTGATGGCCAGAACGTTGGACGAGACACTCGAGACGGGCCAGACTGCCGAGCACGCTCCGGTTGCACCGCATCCCCAAGCCCAGGGCACCCCGTTCGTGCAGCTGATCACCGCCACCGGCGATCGCATCCACGGTAGCGAGTTCGAGCGCTGGGTAGCCGATGTCGACGATGCCGAGCTGCTCTCGCTGTACCGGGATATGGTCGTCGTCCGGCGCATCGACACCGAAGCCACCGCCCTCCAGCGGCAGGGCGAGCTCGGTCTCTGGCCGCCGCTACTCGGTCAGGAAGCCGCCCAGGTCGGTTCGGCGAGGGCTCTGCTGCCCCGCGACTTCGTCTTCAGCAGCTACCGCGAGAACGCCGTCGCCTACTGCCGCGGCGTCTCCGGAGTCGACCTGCTGGGCGCGTGGCGCGGCACGACGGCGTCGGGCTGGGATCCGTTCGAGTACAACATGGCCACTCCCCAGATCATCATCGGCGCGCAGACCTTACACGCCACCGGCTACGCGCTGGGCATGCAGAACAAGGGCAGCGACGCCGTCGCCGTGACCTACTTCGGCGATGGCGCGACAAGCGAGGGTGATGTCAGCGAAGCTCTCGTATTCGCCGCCACCTACTGCGCACCCGTGGTGTTCTTCTGCCAGAACAACCAGTGGGCAATCTCTGAGCCGGTGAGATTGCAGAGCCGCACCAGCATCGTCGACCGGGCACTCGGATTCGGGATGCCCGGGGTGCAGGTCGACGGGAACGACGTGCTCGCCGTGCTCGCGGTCACCCGCGCCGCGCTCGACCGTGCCAGACGGGGCGACGGCCCCACGTTCATCGAGGCCGTCACCTACCGGATGGGACCGCACACGACGGCGGATGATCCCACCCGGTATCGAGACGCGGCCGAGCTGGAGGCCTGGCGCCGCAAAGACCCGATCGATCGCCTCGGTGTCTATCTGCGATCAACA
>NZ_JANLVV010000271.1:0-1766 GCF_031364185.1 Salinibacterium sp.
GGTGGCGCTCTTGTTCACGCCGTCGTAGTTGGCCGTGATGGTGCCGGCACCGATGTTCGACTGCTCCCCCACCGTCGTGTCGCCGATGTAGCTGAGGTGCGGCACCTTGCTGCCCACGCCGATCGTGGAGTTCTTGGTCTCGACGAACGCGCCGATCTTTCCCTCGGCTCCAAGGTAGGTGCCGGGCCGGAGGTAGGCGAAGGGGCCCACCGTCGCGCCAGCGCCGATCACGGCGAGCGTGGCATCCGTTCTCTTCACCATCGCATTCTCGCCGACCTCGCAGTCGACCAGCGTCGTGTCTGGCCCCACCGTCGCGCCGCGCTGCACCAGGGTTGCGCCCTTGAGCTGCGTGCCGGGCAGCAGCTCGACATCTTCTGCGAGGGTCACGTCGGCGTCGATCCAGGTGGTCGCGGGGTCGTGCACGGTCACCCCGGCGACCTGCCAGCGGCGCACGATCAGCTCATTCATGCGTCGGGATGCCTCGGCCAACTGCACACGGTCGTTGACTCCGCTGACCATCCAGCCGTTCTTGACGGGCACGGCCGACACCGCCGATCCGCTGGCGCGCAGCAGCCCGACCACGTCGGTGAGGTACTTCTCACCGGCGAGGTTCTGCGTGCCGATCAGCGGCAGCTGCACCCTCAACGGCCCCACGCTGAACACGTAGGTGCCCGAGTTGATCTCGGTGACGTCGCGTTCGGCCGCGGTGGCGTCTTTCTGCTCCACGATGCGGTCGAGCGCTCCGTCCGAGTCGCGGATGATGCGCCCGTAGCCCGTGGCGTCATTCAGCACGGCAGACAGCAGTGTGGCGGCCGACCCGGCGCCGCGATGCTCGGTGATAAGCGCGGCGAGGGTCGGGGCATCCAGCAGCGGAACATCGCCGCTGACCACGACCACATCGCCATCGAAGCCGGCGGGTAGCGCCGCAACGGCCACCTCAACGGCGCGGCCGGTACCGGGGATGTCGTCCTGGTCGACGAAGATCACGTCGGGCATCAGCTCGGCAATGGTCGCGACGACCGTGTCACGCTCGTGGCGCACAACGGCGATCACATGGCTCGGATTGAGGTCGCGGGCCGTCGCGAGCACATGCCCGATGAGGGTGCGGCCGGCGAGCGAGTGCAGCACCTTCGGGCGAGCAGACTTCATGCGAGTGCCCTGCCCCGCGGCGAGCACGATGACGGCGAGATTCTGGTCAGTCATTCTTGTTCTCCTTGCGTGATGCCGCTGCAATCAGCTGGGGGCTGGTCATCAGTGCGCGCTTCCACGGCGCGACCCCCTCGATCTCGATCTGCAGCGAGAAGCTCAGGATCGTGCGGATGACGACGACGATGGCAAGCACAACCGCGTCGGTCAGGGAGGGGGTGGCTGTCACTGTGCGAACGAGGTCGGCGGCGACCAGTATCTCCAGGCCGAGCAGGATGGCGAGACCGATCGAGTCGCGAAGGGTTTTGAATGCCCGACCGCCGTCGCCGTTCGCGACGAAGGCTCGGACGGCGAGAACGATGGCGACGATGAACCCACCGGCCATGGCCGCGACGCCCGCTACCTCGAATACTCCGGTGACGATCTCGAAGAATCCGGTCACGTTCATACCCAGAGGCTACCCGAGGGCGAGCGCGACGAGCTTCTCCCTGCCGTCGCTGCCCCAATAACAGGTCTGCAGGATGACCGTACCGCCGAGCCCATCCGTGGCGTGTCTGGCGTTGTCGCCGGCGACCGCATCCCGCATCGCGGTGACCGTGTAGGTGCCGTCGAGGCCGACC
>NZ_JANLVV010000285.1:0-5945 GCF_031364185.1 Salinibacterium sp.
TCAGACCTCGGCATCCTGTCAGCCGGAACGCTCTCGGGTAACGACATCGACGCTCTGAGCGACGACGACCTAAAGCATTCCGCGGCCTCCGCGACCATCTTCGCCAGAGTCTCACCCGAGCAGAAGGCGCGAATTATCAGACTGCTTCGCCGCACAGGGCGGTCGGTGGCGTTTCTCGGCGACGGCGTCAACGACGCATTGGCGCTTCATCAGGCCGACATCGGGATCTCCGTGGAATCGGCGGCCGACGTCGCCAAAGATGCCGCAGACGTCATCCTTCTAGACAAAGATCTCGGAGTGCTCGCCGACGGTGTGATGGAGGGACGTCGCATCTTCACCAACACCATCAAATACGTGCTCATGGGCACCTCAAGCAATTTCGGCAACATGTTCAGCGCGTCTGTCGCCTCCGTCGTGCTGCCATTCCTGCCGATGCTACCCGGCCAGATTCTGCTGAACAACCTGCTCTACGATGGTGGGCAACTCGCCATACCGGGAGACCGGGTTGACAAGGAACAACTGTTCGCGCCGTCCCACTGGGATATCCGCTACATCCGTCGATTCATGCTGCTGTTCGGCCCCATCAGCTCGCTGTTCGACTTCGCCACGTTCGCCCTCATGCTGCTGGCCTTTCATGCCAGTGAGAGTGAGTTTCAGGCCGGGTGGTTCATCGAATCCATCGCTACCCAAACCCTTATCATCTTCGCCATCCGCACCCGACGGGTGCCTTTCTTTCGCAGTCGGCCCTCTCTCGGGTTGGTGCTCGCCGCCTTCGGAGCGGTTGCGATCGGAGTGTGGCTTCCCTACTCGCCGGTGTCGGGAGTTCTGGGTTTCCAGGCACTGCCTGTGCCGTTCTTTCTCGCTCTCGTGGGGATGATCGTGACCTACCTTGTGCTCATCGAGCTCGCTAAGAAGTGGTTCTTCTCTCGGCCCGCCCAGCAACTGGTCGCGACCACGGAACCCCAGCACGAACGGAAGTACCATCACCACGTGAACCGCCGAGCGTCACGGTTTACTTCGGTGTCGCCGCACCATCGCCGTCGATCCACAAGGAAGATCTGAAGCGAGTGGGTGCGGGTGGCACATCCCCTTTTATTGCTCATGGTGGGACCTTTGGCACTGGGATTCAACCGTGCCAGTGCCGAGAGTGGATGTCAGGGGCTCACCGCCCCCAACGAAGATACATTTTGGGAGACCCCATGACACAGACCACTGAAGCACCCAACACCGCCACCACGACAGGGAACTTCCCCGGCCAGACGCTGGGGATCGTCGGGCTGGTTCTGGCGTTCATCATGAGTCTCGCGGGGATCGTCGTCAGCGCCATCGCGCTGCGGGAATCCAGCGCTGCCGGCTTTAAGAATCCCATCGCCCAGGCAGGGCTGATCACGTCGGTCGTCCTCACCGTCGTGGGAGTCATGGCAGCCATCGTCTCCATCGTCATGGTGGTGGCGATCTGGCAGTCGTGCGGATACATGGGTAGCGGCGTCCACATGATGCAGAACGGTCTATCGCTCGACTGCAATTTCTAGAGTCGGCTATCGAGCCCGTCCAGCGTGAACTGTCGTCGGTCTGTGCGATTCTCGCCCGGCGGGCAGACCTAGGCGCGCGGCGTTGTAGGAGCAAGGTCGGCGTGGCACTGTCGGCCACGTCCACCAGTGCGATCGACGGAGAGGTTCGACGTTAGCCTGCCCCGGCATCGAGTACGGTTCGTGCGCGCGGAAGTGCCTTGCGCAACCGCGCGCCGAGATCGGGACCGGCCGGGTCGGCGATCCACGTGTGTAATGCGCGTCGGAACACGGCAAAGCCGATGGCGGACAGCAGATCTGCCTCGTCGGGTGCATAGCCTCGCGTGATCAACGCTTCCATTACTTGCTGTTGCCAGCGAGCCTGCTTCGAGAGTTCCCGACCGGACAGCGAGACCTGGGAGTCGATGATGCGCTGGCGGTATCCCAGCGATTCCCGTTGCGGTTCGAGTAGAGCTGCCAATGTTGCGAGAGCGCTAGCCATGTCGCGCTCGGCGGTGCGCTCGGCGGAGTCAGAATCTACGATGGACGCGAGAAGCGCGGGGAGCAGATCGTCGTCATCGGCGAAGAGCACCTCCTCTTTATCGGGGAAATAGCGGAAGAACGTTCGAGAGCTCAGTCCTGCTCGGCTGGCGATGTCGTCGACAGTGACAGCGGCGTAGCCATGTTGGGTAAATAGCTCTAAAGCCGCCCCGACGAGCGGGATCGGTGCCGCGATCCTGAACGCTCTTCTCGCGCATCCGGCGCGACCCAGCCTTGTGCTCCTTGCCCGGGATGCGGATGCTCTCGACCGAGCCGTGCTTACCGCGCAAGATCATGGCTTGCGCGCCCACGGCATCCATATCGATCTGGCGGATTTCGTGAGCATTCGCCACGCTTTCACTGTGCTGAAGGAAGCAGCGGATGGAGGCCAGATCGCACCGATCGATGTTGCCATACTCAACGCCGGTGCTCAGTTCACCAATCGCCGAAACGTGAGCGCGCAGGGCTACGAACTAACCTTTGCCGTAAATGTCATCGCCCAGCACCTGATGTTGCATGAACTCGAGCCACTGCTCTCGCCCCGTGCGCATGCGGTCGTGATGGGGTCATCCACTCATCGAGGAAAGCGTGCCTCGTTCAATCTGGTTCCCGACCCCCAGTGGGGTGAGCCTGCGGTGCTGGCCAGCGCCGTGCCGAACCACACCGAGCCAGCTCGCGAGGCCCAGGAGCGAGCGGAGGGCGGTGTCGCCTATGCCACAAGCAAGCTCGCCCTCGTGACTCTGGCGCATGACTGGGCGGCTCGTTGGGGTCAGTCCGGCTACCGAGTGAACATCTACGATCCCGGGCTCGTGCCGGGCACCGGTTTGGGCAGAGACCTACCCGCGCACATGAACTGGGTCTGGAAGAACCTGATGCCCGCCATGCGAGTGCTACCTGGAGCTAGCACGCCCACGATCAGCGCGCGGCATGCAGTCGAACTAGCGATGGCGGACCGGCATCCCGACATGAACGACGGCTACGTCGAAATAGGGGAGATCACGAATGCCGAGCCAATCACGTTCGACGCCGAGCGACGCCGAGCTCTCTGGGACTGGCTCGAGGTGGCTGTTGCCGGAACTACTTTTCGTGATATCTGGTCAGGAAAGTGATCGTTGTATCGATCGTTCTCAGCGTGCCTGCTCAGGATGACGCGACCGCCCGGTCGCGGCGAGTCGGCGGCGATGAACGCAGGCGAGCATCTCGATCGCGATGGCGCCACTCACGACGCACACCGCCGACGCCGCCAGCAGTGGCAGAGGCGGAGTATCCAGGCCAAGAAAGCTTGTCGAAATCGGGACGGTAAACACCAGAGCCACACCAACGTACGCCGACCCGATGATCAACAGCCGACGGAGGCTGAGTGGTCGTGATGCGACCACCAAGATCCAGAGCGCGATCAACGCGAGGGTGATTAGAGACGCAGTTCGGCGGCTGTCGGCCGTAGCGTCATCGGCGATCTCGGCATAGACATGAAGCGAGGCGATGGCGGTCGCGACGATGATTCCCGCCGGAATGGCGAACGAGAGGGATCGTTTCAGGAAACCGGGACGATACCGGCGGCCGTTCGACATGAGGGCGAGGAAGAATGCCGGAATTCCTATTGTCAATCCGTCGATCACTGACAGTTGCCGCGGGAGGAACGGGAAGCCCCACAGCAGGGCGCCGAATACGACGGAGAGCACGACCGCATAGGAGGTCTTCGCGAGGTAGAGCATGGAGACGCGCTCGATGTTGGCGATGGCTCGGCGCCCCTCGGCAACAACGCTCGGCAGCCGATCGAAACGATCATCGAGCAGCACCAGCCTGGATACGGACTTTGTCGCCTGCGTCGCCGAATTCATCGCGATCCCGATATCGGCAACCTTGAGGGCCAGGATGTCGTTGACCCCGTCGCCCGTCATCGCGACCACGTGGCCCCGGGCTTGCAGCGCCAGAATCATCTGGCGCTTCTGCGCTGGCGTGACCCGACCGAATACCGTCCTGGCCTCCAACACCACACCCAGTTCCTCGAGGTTTTCGGGTAAGTCCGTGGCGTTGAAGCCCTCTATCGGGCCCATGCCGACCTGCTCCGCGACACCCGCGACAGTCTGTGGATCGTCCCCGGAGATGATGCGGATCTGAACTCCCTGATCATGGAAGTAGCGCAGGGTCTGCCGGGCATCCGGCCGCACCTGTTCCCTGAACGTCAGGAGGGCGACGGGGCGAATCCCCCGTGGCAGTGCAACCTCGCCGAGCGCTTCCACGGCGAGCGGGGTAGTCGCGAAGGCGATGACCAGTGTTCGTTTGCCCTCCGCTGCGAGGCAGGCCGCACGGGCCAGCGTTTCCGTCTCGGTCACACCGAGCACGAACTCGGGAGCGCCCAGTATCCAGGTGCCCACGGCGTCGCTCGATGCGCCGAAGCTCACGGCGCTCCATTTCCGATGTGACGAGAACGGGACAGCCGAGATGGGCTTCAGCTCCTTACCTTCGGCGAAAGCGGTGGTGAGGCAGCGCGCGGTGGCGTTCGCGTTCGGCTCAAAACCGAACCAGCCGAGAGCCTTCTTCCACCCCGCAGGCAGCCGCTCACTGACAGTGTGGACATCATCAAATGCGATCGTGCCATCGGTGAGGGTCCCCGTCTTGTCCAGGCACAACATGTCGATGCGGGCCAGCCCCTCCACTGCGGCCAATTCCCTCACAAGCACCTGCTGCCGCGACAGCCGCACTCCCGCCACCGCGAAGGCGACGCTGGTGAGCAAAACGAGTCCGAGCGGAACCATCGCGATGACTGCCGCGACAGCGCCCACAGCCCCCGTGCGCCAACTGCCCGTGCTGATGGCGGTCTCCCAGCCCCCGAGCGCCTGCATCTGACCATTAACGACGATCAGCATGACGGGCAAGAGCGCCCAGGATATCCAGCGCAGGATGCGGTTCAGCCCGATGCGGATCTCGGATCTCACGAGTGAAAACCGTTTCGCCTCAACGGTCAGTCGGCTCACGAACGAGCCGTCGCCGACGCGGGTAACCCTCGCCCGCCCATGACCCGACACGACGCTGGAGCCAGCGAGAATCTCGGAACCGGCGGCCTTTTCGACCGGATCAGACTCCCCGGTGAGAAGGGACTCGTCGAGTTCGAGACCTTCAGAGTCGAGCGCGTGGGCGTCTGCGCTCACCTGGTCGCCGGCGCGCAATAAGAGAATGTCATCCATCACGACATCAGCAACCGGGATATCCGTCACCCTTCCATCGCGCAGCACGCGGGCCTTCGGCGAGTTCAGTACGGCGAGACTGTCGAGCAACCTCTTGGCCCGGTACTCCTGCACGACCCCGATCACCGAGTTGCCCACGGCGGCGAAACCGAACAGGGCATCCTGCCACTGGCCGAGCACAAGAAGCAGCGCGAAGCTCCCGGCGACGATGCCGTTGAAGAGGGTGAGGACGTTGTCGCGAAGGATGCTCCATCCCGAGCGGCTTGACACGGTCGACGGGGTGTTTGTCAATCCGCTGGCCACCCGCTCGGCGACGGCGTCGCGCGACAGCCCGACCAGCGGAACACCAGGTGCGCTGGGCGTCAGTTGACGATCCTGTTGCACCGGATTCAACGGTCGATCGTTATTTCTGCTCGGTGGTGTGCGTGTCACCGGCGCCGGCCTTCGGACCGGATCGATAGACCTCGATGTTCCAATCGCTCGCGAGAGCGGCGAGAGCTGCGACAGCGAGCAGGACCGGCGCAACGATCGCGGCAACAACGCCGGCATTTACGGGGATTTCCATCACGGTGTGACCAGAGCTGTCTTTGACGACGATCCGTTGCACATTTCCTTCGTGCAAAAGTTCCTTGATTTTTACCAGCAGCGCCTCACCCTGCACCCGGACCTTCTCAGCGAACGGCTCGTCAGGTGGGGTCGTGCCGGAAGT
>NZ_JANLVV010000294.1:0-2785 GCF_031364185.1 Salinibacterium sp.
AGATTGCTCGCATGCTGTTGTTGCGGGCGTCGTGGGTGAGTTCGGCCGTACCGAGTAGTTCGAGTAGCGGCGGAAGATACATCCCGAATCGACCTCGGTATCCCTTGCGCAGGCCGTACAGCCCCCGACCGGGTTCGCAGACGATCTGCCCCACGCCTCCACGGTGTTATCGGCGGCGGCCTTGCTCTCGTCGGCCGCCCCCAGGGCCACCCAACCGTCTTGCTGGCCGAGCCACGCGGTGAGATCCTCGACGGCCCTGGCCTGATACTTCAGGGTCGTGGAGCCGACCTGGCATACCAGCTCGTCGCCCTCGACGAACATCGTGTAGCGGGAGCTGCCCGGCGCCGTCACCAGTTGCCACGGGTCATCCTTCGTGCCTGCGTTCATGGCTGAACGGTACACCCGGCTCAGCGAAGAGCCCACGTGAGGTGCGGCGATCACATGATCGCACCCGGGCGGAAGGTGGCATCGCCGCACCTCGCAGGCTCACCCTGCCGGTGGGGGTCGGCACCCCGCTAGACGAGCAGTTGGTGTTTCGCGAGCTGCTTGTAGAGCGGCGTCGTGCTGACCAGCTCAGAATGGGTTCCGACGCCGACCACGCGGCCGTGGTCGAGCACGACGATCTGGTCGGAGTCGACCACGGTCGACAGCCGGTGGGCAATCACAATGAGCGTGCGATTCTCGGCGACGGCGTCAATGGCCTCGCGCAGCAATTGCTCGTTGAGCCCGTCCAGCGACGAGGTCGATTCATCCAGCAGCAGGATGGGCGCCGCCGCGAGCAGCGCGCGCGCGATCGCCAGCCGCTGGCGTTCGCCCCCGGAGAGCATGGTGCCGTCTTCGCCGACGGGTGCATCGAGGCCGAGCTCGTCGCGCTCCAGCACCTCGGTGAGGTTCACCGACTTCAGCACATCGATGCACTCCTGGTCCGAGGCATTCGGGGCGCCGATGCGCAGGTTCTCGCCGATGGTACCGGCCAGCACCGGAGCATCCTGTTCGACATAGCCGATCTGCGCACGCAGCTCGTCTCGATCGAGAGCCCGGATGTCGACGCCGCCCAGCCTCACCACACCGCCCTGCGGGTCGTAGAAGCGCTCGATGAGAGCAAGAATCGTGCTCTTTCCGGCGCCGGATGGGCCGACCAGTGCGGTGCGCTGGCCCCGAGCGGCCGAGAACGACACGCCGCGGAGGACGGCCCGGGGTGCGGTCTGCTCTGCGTCCGGATCCGCGGCAGCGTCGGCGGATTCCGCCACATACTCGAAGTCGACCTCGTGGAATGAGATCGCGGCGGTCGAGGGGATCGGCGGCAGCGCGTCATCCGCGATCCTGGAGTCTTCCTGGGTTTCGGTGGGCAGTCCGATGATCTCCTGGATGCGGCCGAGCGCGCCCAGCGCCTGATTCACCGAGTTGATGGCCCCGAACGCGGTGGTCAGCGGCATGATCATCATGAACAGGAACAGGATGAACGACACCAGGTTCGCGATGGTGATGGCGTCACTGGCCACCCTGAACCCGCCCACGCCCAGCACCATGAGCAGCGACACCTGCAGCGCGATCCCGGCCACGGGCACGACGAGTGCGGAGATCTTAGCGACCGCGATCCCCATGTCCCAGGCGCCCTTCGCATCCTTCTCGATGGTGGCGATCTCGCGGTCGGTGGCGTTGGATGCCCGCACCGTCCGGATCGCGCCAAGCGCCCGTTCGACGGCGGCGGCAAGGTCGCCCACCTTCTCCTGTTGCTTGCGACTGGCCACCCTGATGCGGCCCGAGAGCAGCACGACGGTCACCACGGAGATCGCGATGACCAGCACGGTCAGGCCGAGCAACAGCGGATCGATGAGAAGCATGGCGATCAGCGCACCCACGAAGACGAGTGCTCCACCGACGGCATCGACGAGCCCCTGGGTGATGACGGCGTAAAGCAGCGTGGTGTCTGAGCCGACGCGCGAGACCAGATCGCCCGTGCGACGGCGGTCATACTCGCTGATCGGCAGCCGAAGCATCCGGCGAATGAGCTGGCGGCGTGCCGAGAGCACGACCGAGGTTCCGGTGCGCTGCAGGAGGTAGTGCTGGAACCCGCTGATGATCGCCGCGGCCACAACCAGACCGACGAGCACCCAAACGAGAGTGCCAAGTGGATCGCCAGCCTGCACCCGGGTGATGACCTGGCTGACCAGCAGGGGTTGGGCGAGGGATGCGCCGGCGCCGATAATGCTGAGCCCGATGACGACGCCGAGAATCTTCTTGTGCTCGGCGAGGTAGGGCAGCAGCTGCCGGAAGGTGGCCCGGGGGCCACCGTCATCCTTGGCGCCGAAACGGGAGCGCGGGGGGCGTGCGTCAGAGTTACTCATGATTCCTTACAGTCTTGCGCGGTACGCCGCGGAGCCCTTACTCCGGCCGACGTGCCTGTGGTGCTACCGTCGGCCGTACTTCTTGTGCACCGCCTGGCGCGACACCCCGAGCGCGGTGGCGATCATCTGCCAGCGCATCCCGAGATTACGAGCCCTGCGCACGAGCGTAGCCTCGTGCCTATCCAACTCTGTCCGCATTTCGCTGACGGCGTGCAGAGCTTTCAGAGGGTCGTCGGCGCCGGCCTCCGAGGTCAGCGTTCTCATGGCGTCGGACATGCTGTCAACCATAGTTGACGCCTCCCGAACACGTCAACCCAGGTTGACCCACCTGGGTGTGGGGGGGGGAAAAAAAAAGCGGGGGGGGGGGGGGCGCCCCCCCCCCCGGGTTGTTTGACGGCCCCACACGCCCGGGGGGGGGGGGGGGGGCGGGGGGGGGG
>NZ_JANLVV010000346.1:0-1475 GCF_031364185.1 Salinibacterium sp.
CGGCCCGTTCGCGGGCCGCGCAATCCACGCTAGATTTAACCGAAGGGGCCTCTAGCTCAGTTGGTAGAGCATCGGACTTTTAATCCGTGGGTCGTCGGTTCGAGCCCGACGGGGCCCACTGCATCCCCGTAAACTCGGGGATTTTGGGACGCAGTCTGAATTAGTCGGTTCTAGATCCCGAACTTACCCCGAACATTGCGGACAAGGCACCAGCAGCCCGAACACTCTGCGTGTTGCGTGCCATATAGGTATCCATCGTCATCGACGGGTGCTTATGTCCGAGATAGTCAGCGATGTCTCGAGCCGACAATCCAGCTCGGTCCAACGCCGTCGCCACAGTCTTTCGAAAGCCGTGCGATGTGAAGCCGGGATACCCGAGTCGATCGCGATTCACGCGCCAGTCTGACTCCGTGTTCGAAGTATCGCGGAGCTTCCCGAGCATCGAGGGGAACACCAGGTCGAGCAGGTTTTGCGGCTGAGCCGAGTATCGAGCCCGGAGCATCGTCACCGATTCGGAGGGTAGGGCTATCGTTCGTTCGGATGTCTCCGTTTTGCCGGCCGCACGAATCGACAGCCCCTCCCCCGGCGTCCGTGACACGCTCGAGCCGAGCGTTACCGTGGCCGCGTCAAAGTCGAGCGCCGGCCACTGCAGTGCCAACGCTTCACCAATTCGGCAGCCGCTCCATGCCATAAACTCCCAAAGCTCAACGATGTCTAACCGCACCATCTCCGGATCAGCGCGCACCGTTACAAGGAACTGCACTACCCCCTCGAGCGGGAGCGCCGAAGCGCCGCGGCTTGCCTTCCGCTCAATGCCAGCGATACCCACTACCGGGTTAGTCGTGATTGCATCATTTCGAATTGCTAGAGCGAGCATCCCCGATAGCACCGAGCGGCACCCCTTGGCCGCGCCGGGCCCGTGCTTCACCGAGACGTGTGTGATGAATCGCTGTAGCCGCATCGTCGTCGCCTCGCCCACCGTCAACTGCCCGACGAGAGGCTTGATGATTGTTTCCGCATTGTGCCGATACGTCGAGATTGTGCGCGGCGCACGCCCTATCTCCGCCTTGAGCAGAAGGTACGCATCAGCGAGATCAGAGAGTTTCGTACGCTTAGTAATGGCCAGCTGCGACGGAGTTTCGATCGTGGTGAGCGCAACGCGCAATGAGTGCTGAGCCTTCGAGGAGGTTGACCCGAAGCGCTCCACCTGGCGTCGCTTGCCGTCTTGGAATCGGTACAACGTCCGAGCGCGCCACTTGTCGGGAGAAACCTCCTGGACGTTCAGCACGCCATGTGACCCGACCGGGTTACGCGGGCGACTCATCGTCAATCACCGCCGTAAAGGCGCGGCCGGCCATCTAGCAGTTCATCCGCGCGGTTGTAGTCCAACAGAGGCAGCCGAGGTAAGACGGCACCTGGTTCGTCCACAAAGCGCAGAGCCGGCCTCAGCACGGGGAGGTGAAGGGAAGGGAAGG
>NZ_JANLVV010000348.1:0-3392 GCF_031364185.1 Salinibacterium sp.
GCGCGGTTGCCGATCTGGTCGTGATCCTGGGTGAAAGTGACCAGGCGCCAGGTGGGCACCGTGCCGGTGTCGATGGGCACGCCGTGGCTACGTCCACGAAACGACGAGTATGTACCGTCGTGGAAGAAGCCCCGCGTCATGGTTTTTGCCAGCGCCTCGAGCGAGTCGAAATCGGCGTAGTACCCGCTCGTCTCGCCCGTCAGCGCTACGTGGGCGCAGTGATGATAGTCGTCGCTCCACTGGGCCGTCAGACCATAGCCGCCATCGGCGATCGGGGTGATGAGCTTCGGGTTGTTCAGGTCTGACTCGGCGATCAGGGTCAACGGCCGGCCTAGCTGCCGGCTTAGCTCGCTCGTTCTTTCGGCCAGCTCCTGCAGAATGTGCTTTTCGCTGGCATCGACCAGGGCGTGTACAGCGTCGAGCCGCAGGCCGTCCACGTGGTAGTCGGTCATCCACATCAGTGCATTGCCGATGATGTACTCGCGCACCTCCGGTTCGGCCAGATTCACCGTGGTGCCCCAGGTGTTCGAGCTCTGGTCGTCGAGGTATGGGCCAAAGCGAGGAAGGTAGTTGCCACTGGGCCCGAGGTGGTTGTAGACGACATCCTGGATGACGCCAAGGCCTCGCTCGTGGCACGCGTCGACAAAGCGCTGGTAGGCAGCGGGGCCGCCATAGCCTTCGTGCACGGTGTACCAGAGCACTCCGTCATAGCCCCAGTTATGCGTGCCATTGAAGCCATTGACGGGCAGCACTTCCACGAAATCGATGCCGAGCATGGTGAGGTGGTCGAGTCGCCCGATCGCAGAATCTAGGGTTCCCTCGGGAGTAAACGAACCGATGTGAAGTTCGTAGATCGTGCTGCCGGCGAGTTCGCGTCCCTGCCACGAGGCATCCCGCCACTGGTAGCGTGCCGCATCGAAACTGCGAGACAGACCGTGCACACCGGCCGGTTGCCGTCGCGATCGTGGATCGGGCAGCGGTGTGGTGTCGCCGTCCAGAAGGTACCCGTAGTCGACATCCGCCGACCATTGCACGTTATCGCGGGGCGACCACCAGCCGTCACCGACCGGGTCGAGCGCAGTGCGCCGACCGTTCGCCAGGATGCTCACCCGTTCGGCGCGGGGCGCCCACAGGTCGAAGGCCATCTACTGCGTCCTGGTCGCGAGAAGGGCGACCGGGTACCTCGCGAGAAGCGTGGCGACCTCGAGTTCGCCGCCCTCGTACTCTGCGCCGGTGATCACGTCGATGATGGGCCGGTGCGGCAGCAGGAGGGTTGCCCGACCCCAGCCTCCGCGGGCGGCGAGCCCGACCGGCAGCCGGGTTGCGAGGGTCACGGCGCCGCCTCGATCGAACGCAATAAGGTGGCCTGCCGTGTCGCCGATCGCCGTCATCGGCGCGTAGCGTGTGAACAATTCCGGGCGATCCCTGCGCAGTCTCAGTGCCGCGCTGGTGACAAGAAGTTTCGCGGCGCCCGTCGAATCAATGGCGGGATGCCCGCCGCCATCGATGCCGGCCAGCAGCTCGCGGCGCAACTCGAAGTCAACCTCCCGACGATTATCGGGGTCAACGAGCGAGGTCTCCCACAGCTCGCTGCCCTGGTATACGTCAGGCACTCCGGGAGCGGTCAGCTGGATCAGCTTGGCCGCGAGCGAGTTGGACCATCCTGGTAGCGTGACGCGCTCCACGATAGTTGCCAGCTGTTCTGCCACGCGCGGGTTGTCGAAGGCGCTGTCGATGAGCGCGTGCATCCTGAGTTCAAATTCCTCGTCCGGTGCCGCCCACCCCGTTGAGTTGCCGGCCTCGCGGGCCGCTTTCTGGGCATAGGCGTGCAGTCGATCACGCGAGGCGGGCCAGGTGCCCACGATCGACTCCCACAGCAGGTTTTCGAGCGGACCATCACCGAGCGGGGCCAGTTCGCGCAGGCTGGTCAGTGCCACGCGCCACTCGCCGGGAATTTCTGACAGCACGTCGATGCGCGCCCTGACATCTTCACCGCGCTTCGTGTCGTGGGTGCTGAGGGTGGTCAATGAGGCGGGGAACACTGCCTGCCGGTTCTCCTGGCGGGAGTGGAATTCATCAAGCCCGATCGAGAACTCGGAGGGGTCACCGCCGACCTCGGTGAGCGAGGCCAGCCGGGAATAGCGGTAGAACGCCGTATCTTCTACCCCCTTGGCCATGACCATGCCGGTGGTCTGCTGCAGTCGCTGCGCGGCCGGGTGTGTCGGGTCGCTCAGCAGGGGCATCAGCAGATCGACGGCATCGTCGAGATCGGGTCTGCGCCTTCTCGCGTCGGCGACCGCCTCCTCGAGGTGGTCGAGACCGTGCGGGAGGTACGAGCGATATACGGGGAAGCAGGCGGCAATCTCGGCGATGGCATCGTCTACCTCGCCGACGGCTAGGGCGCCCGTGTCGTGGGCGAGCAGGCGGGCTATCCGCAGAATCTCCGACCGCAGGATCCCGTCGGCGATGGCGCGTTTGGTGTCATGGATGAGGTCGAGCCACGACTGTTTCGGCGCGTCGTCGATGCTCGCATCCAGCGTGTCCAGGCTCGCGCGGCCGGCCGGGTCGACGAGTACACGATCGATGTCACCGAGAGCGTCGTACCCTGTGGTTCCTGCGGCCTGCCAGTGGGCTGGCATCCGCTCGTCGCCCTCGAGTATCTTCTCGACCAGAACGTAGGCAGACCGAGTCACGCGGGCAAGATCGTCAAGGTAGGCACCGGGGTCGAGCACTCCATCAGGGTGATCTACCCGCAGGCCATCGACCAGTTTCTCGTCGAACCAGCGCTCAATCTCGGCGTGCGACTCATCGAACACCCAGGGCACCTCGACGCGGATGCCTGCCAGGGTGTTGACGGCAAAGAACCTGCGGTAGTTCAACTCGGAATCGGCTCTGCGCCAGTTGATCAATTCGTAATGCTGGCGGTCATGAGCAGCGGAGGCATCGCCATCGCCGGTCCCCTCGGCAATGGGGAAGCGCTGGTCGTAATAGGCGAGTTGCCCGTCGACGATCAACAACTCCGGAGCATCCTCGTCGCCGAGCACGGGAATGCGAAGGCGCCCGTCGCCGAAGTCCCAGTCAACGTCAAATGCTTCGGCGTACCTGGACGACTGCCCCTTCTTCAGAAGATCCCACCACCACGGGTTCGACGATGGCGTAGCGACGCCGACGTGGTTCGGCACGATGTCGACGAGCACACCCATGCCGCGGCTATGCGCCGCGGCCGACAGTGCGTCGAGCCCGGCGGCACCACCCCTGGAGCTATCGATAGAGGAATGATCGATGACGTCATAGCCGTGGTCGGAGCCCGCCTCGGCGGCGAGGATGGGGGACAGGTAGACCCAATCCACACCCAGTTGGTGAAGGTAGTCCACCAACCCAGCGGCAGCGTC
>NZ_JANLVV010000350.1:0-13704 GCF_031364185.1 Salinibacterium sp.
CGGTGCTCATCGGGCCGATGGTGGGCGTGACCCTGCCTCTGCTGCGGGTGCCGGGTGGGCCCGCGGTTGCTGCCGGCACGCCCGCCACCGCCGCGCCGCGCCGCACCGTCGCCGCGCCCGCGTCACCTGCGCCGGTCCCTCAGCCTTCGGAAATTCAGGAAATGAGCTCCTCGCCGGCTCATCCCACGCCGAAAACGCCCCGTGGAGGCGTGATCTCCTGAGTTTCCGAAAGCTGCGGCGCTCCCGCCGGCAGCTCACATGCTCAGTCATTCGCGCGAGCTCGCGAGCATGCCCGGCAAGAGTTCACTGAACCGCACGGACCAATCCCCGTCGGCCCCAAGCCAGAGTGCAGTAACGGCCCTCTATCGCCGGAGGACAGGGCCACGACTGCACTCTCAGTTGCGGCGAGTGCAGCGACGCGGTAGCGCGGCCATGCGCGCCGAACTGCGCACCCATGCCGCGAACCGATCCGTCGTGTCTGCCGCGACTCAGCGGGTGTTGCGCACCGGGCCCTACGAGGCTCACCTGGCGGTAACCGAGATGCTGGTACGCCCGGCCACCACCCGGATGTTGACAGTTCCGTCGCGAGGAGTAGGGTCGATCCTCGTGACAAACGAGACACGGTCGCCCAAGAGGTGGATCATCGGGGAGCCGCTCGCCTCAGAAAAGCTCGAAGGCCAGCTGCTGCCGAAGCATCTGGCGCTGCCGATTTTCGCCAGCGATCCTCTCTCGTCTGTGGCCTACGCACCGCAGGAACTGCTGATGATCCTGCTGGTGGGCGGGCTCGCCTTCCTCTCATTTGCGCCGTGGGTTGCTGCCGCTGTCGTCATACTGATGCTGGTCGTCGTGCTTTCCTATCGACAGTTGATCAAGGCGTATCCGAGTGGCGGTGGTGACTACGAGGTTGCCTCGAAGAACCTCGGCGAGAAGGCCGGTTTGGTCGTGGCGTCTGCCCTGCTGGTCGACTATGTGCTCACGGTCGCGGTGTCTGTGGCATCCGGAGTCGACAACATCATCTCGGCGATTCCGGCTCTGAATCCGTTCCGCATCGAGATCGCCGTCGGCTTCATCATCCTGCTGGCTGCCATCAACCTTCGTGGCGTGCGCGAATCGAGCAAAGCCTTCGCCGTGCCCACCTACCTTTTCATCGGCAGCATTGCCGTGATGGTGGTCGTCGGCCTCGCCCGCACCATAGCGGGTGACCCGCCGGTGGCGGAGAGCGCCGGCTACGCGGTGCAGGCCGAGAGCCTGACGCAGGCTGGCATCATCCTGCTGTTGCTCCGCTCTTTTGCGAGTGGATGCGCCGCCATCACGGGCGTCGAGGCGATCTCGAACGGGGTTCCCGCATTCCGCAAGCCGCACGTGACGAACGCCCAAAAGACGCTCGTAGCGATGGGCGCGATCGCCGTTACCCTCTTCGTCGGCCTCATCACGCTGGCCCTCATTGCGGGAGTGCACTACGCGGAGGACGCGTGTCACCTGATTGGCTACGCCAACTGCGAAAGCGTGCCACAGCGAAGCCTTGTCGCCCAATTGGCATCGTCTACGTTCGGCAATAACAGCATCCTGTTTTTCATCATCCAGGGAGCAACGGCGGCGGTGCTGCTGCTCGCGGCGAACACCGCATTCAACGGGTTCCCCCTCCTCGGCTCTGTACTGGCGAGAGATCGCTACGCACCCAAAGCGCTCTCGACCCGCGGTGATCGCCTGATTTTCTCGAACGGTGTGCTCATTCTCGGCGTGGTGGCGGCGATCATCCTGGTCATTTATCGCGCACAGGTGACCGAGCTCATCCAGCTGTACATCATCGGGGTGTTCATTTCGTTCACGCTCGGCCAGATCGGCATGGTGAGACATTGGCTCAGGATGCTCCGCAACGGCTGCTCGGATCGTGGCGCCGTCTGGCGAAGCCTTGCGACCAACGCGCTCGGCGCATCCATGACCGCCAGCGTGCTAATTGTGGTGACCATCACCAAGTTCGCTCACGGAGCCTGGCTGGTGTACGTCATCATGCCCGTGCTGTTCACGCTGATGCTCGGAGTGAACCGCTACTACCGCGACGTTGACAGGGAGATCGAAGCAGACCCGACGACCCGGTTCGGCTCTGACGGAGACCACGCGATCGTCCTGGTAGGCCGCATGCAGAAACCCGTACTGAAGGCCCTCGATTACGCGATCGCTGCGCGGCACAATTCCATAGAAGCCGTTCATGTGTCGATCGACGAGGCCGCTACCGACCAGTTCGAGAAAGACTGGATGGCGCAGAACATCAAGATTCCGCTGAACATTCTGGAGTCGCCCTATCGTGACATCAGCGCACCGCTCATCAAATACATTAAGTACCGCCGGGAGCTGCATGGTTCTGAGGTCATCACCGTGTACACCCCGCACTACATCGTGGGTCATTGGTGGGAAAACCTGCTGCACAACCACACCGCGAGGCGCATCCGCCACAAACTTGCGCTATCGCACGGCGTCGTGATTGCGATGGTGCCGTGGCTGCTCGACTCATCGACGCTGATTTATGGCCGCCGCTCTCGGCCACTGCCGGGCCAGGATCGTCGAGGCGAGCTGCGGCGACCCGTCGCCCGCAAGCCGATGCCGCCCGCCTCGGCAGTGGTGCGACCGAAGGTTGTAGCTGGGGCCGCCAAGACGGCAGGCACCAGGGCGCCTGGGGCGAAGGCTCCCACGAAGACCGCGACAAAACCTGCGACGAATCCTGCGACGAAAACCGCGACGAACCCTGCAGCCGGGCCTGTCGCGAAAGCAAAGCCAGCCACCCCCGGCCCGACTGCGAAGAAACCGAAACCACCCGCGCCGCACTAGCGCCCACCTGCCGCACCCCGAGGTAGAGCTGCGTGCGAAGGTCGAGGGCGGACTCCGCACGCATTTCCTCCGTCACCACGATGTGTGGGATCGTGTTGCGTGCGCACCGCGAAGCTAACTGACATCGCGGCCGTCGCCGTCGGGGCCGCCCTCGGCACGGGCCTGCGGCTGGCAATCGACGCGATCATGCCGCACGCTCAGGGCGGCGTACCCGTGTCGACCCTGGTCGTGAACGTGTTCGGATCGTTCATCCTCGGGGCACTGGTGGCGCGGCTCTGGCCCGTCGCTCCATCCTGGTTGCGCGCGGGGCTCGGGGCGGGGGTGCTGGGCAGCTTCACGACGTTCTCGGCGGTGGCCGTGGCATCCATCTCGCTGGTATCAACAGGCGAATGGATGCCCGCCGCGCTGTATCTCGCAGCGACTCTCGTGCTCGCACTCACCGCGGCGTGGGCCGGGTTGCGCCTGGGCAGGCCACGGGCTCGCACACGGCCAGAGGTGGATCGATGAGCCCGGTGCTGGCGGCCGCCGTGATCGCGGCGGGGGTCTGCGGCGCGCTGCTGCGGTTCGTCGTGGTGACGGCGGCGGGCGCGCGCGGGTTTCCCTGGGCGGTCCTCATGGTGAACGTGCTCGGTTCGGCCGTTGCCGGGGTGGTGCTTGGGCTCGCGACGACGGCCGGAATGGACGCCGAACTTCGCGTGATCCTGCTCTCGGGATTCTGCGGGGGCCTGACCACCTTCAGCACCTTCAGCGTCGAGACGATCGAACTCGTTCTCGACGGGAAGGTACGACCGGCGGTGCTGAACGTCGGCCTAACCCTGGCACTCGGTGTGGGGGCCGCAGCGCTCGGCTTCGGCGCGGTATCGCTGCTCGGCTGACGGCGCCGTGACCACACGCGCCGCTTGCGGGGGCCGACCGCGCCTGTTCGGCGCGAGCGCGGCTGTGCGCACGCGCGCGCTCGCACCGAACGACCGCGCTCGACGCGGCGGGCGGCGGGGTTAGCCCTTCTCGCCACCCTCCGTGGTGTTCATCAGCCGTTTCTGGAAGATGAAGAAGATCACGACGACGGGAATCGACATCAGCACCGCGGCCGCCAGTTGCAGCGGGTACTGGTTACCCGTGCCCAGTTCTCCCGAAGTGAGGGATGCCACGCCCGTCGTCAGCGTGTTGAGATCCGGATCCTGGCGCGAGATAACGAAGTGCGAGAATTCATTCCAGGAGCCCTGGAAGCTCAGGATGAAGAGGGTGATGATCGCAGGACGCGCCATCGGCAGCACGACCGTCCAGAAGGTGCGGAAGATACCCGCCCCGTCGATCCTCGCGGCCTCCTCGACGCTGACCGGAATCGACTCGAAGAACTGCTTCATGATGAAGATGCCGCCGGCGTCGATGACCAGCGGAAGGATCATCCCACCGAAGCTGTTGTAGAGTCCCAGCTCCTTCAACACCAGGAATCGCGGAATGAGAAGCACCACCCCGGGCACCGCCATCACGGCGACAACCGCCGCGAAGACGACGTTACGTCCGCGGAACCGAAGGCGTGACAGGGCGTAGCCCGCCAGCGAGTCGAAGAACACTCGCCCGAAGGTGACGATCACGGTGATGAACGCCGAGTTGGCCGTCCACTGCAGCAGCGGAACACTGGTGAATAGCCTCTCGTAGGCCGCGGTTGTCCAGGTCGCGGGGATCAGTGACAGCGGGTCCTGGGTCGCGTCGCTGTCGGTCTTGAGGCTTCCCGCGATCGAAATCAGAAACGGATAGATATAGATGAGCGCCAGCAGAATGAGCACAAGATAGCTCAGGATCGCGGTGGCGCGGAGACGCCCAGATACCTGTCGATTGCGCCTGGCCGGTGGAGTGAGGTCGATGGGCGGGGCGGCCAGTCGGGTCGCCTGCTCTGCTGTGGTGGTCATCGTCGTTTCCCCTGTGCGGTGGTGCTGGCGGATTTCTGGGCGGCCTGTGCCGCACCCTGGGCGGCCTCCAACTGGAATTGTTTCTCACGCTTGGCGGCCCGCCGCTCGCCCGACCGGCCCAGGTCACGATCCCGAAGCACATAGCGCTGCAGCAGGGTGAACGCGACGATGATGATGAACAGGATGAACGAAATCGCGGCGCCCTCGCCCCAATTGAACCCCTTGAACGAGGTGTCGTAGGCGAGATAGGCCGGGGTGAGAAGGGTCTTTCCCGGCGCACCCTTTCCGGTGAGGTAGATCTGGTCGAAGACCTGCCAGGTGCCGATGAGCCCGAGCGTGAGCACGGTGAACAGCGTCGGCTTGAGCATCGGCAGGGTAACGGAGAAGAATTTGCGAAGCCCCCCGGCCCCATCCACCATCGCTGCTTCGTCGATCTCACCGCTGATGTTCTGCAGTGCGGCGAGGAACAGCAGCATGAAAGTGCCCGAGGTAGTAAAGATCGCGAGGATGATGAGCACGCACATGGCCACGGACGGCCCGCTCAACCATGACCACCAGTCGAGCCCCAACGGACCTGCCGCCGTCAGCGCCTCGGGTGCGCTGGTCACGCCCACGCCGGCCAGCAGGTTGTGGATGACACCACTCGGGTCTGAGAACCAGTTCGGCCCATCCGTCCCGAAGAAGCCCAGGATGGCGTTGACGGCGCCCGAGGCCGTGAACAGGAAAATGAAGATGGTGACGATGGCCACCGAACTGGTGACCGAGGGGAAGTAGAACGCGGTGCGGAAGAAGCCGCGGCCCCGCAGGATGCGCCGGTTCACCTGAACTGCCAGAAACATCGCGAGTGCGGTCTGCAGCGGCACAACCAGGATCACGTAGTAGAGGTTGTTGCGAATGGAGAGGCCGAAGTCACGCTGGGCAAGGCCCGGTTCCACCAGCACCTTCGCGTAATTGTCCCCGCCGACCAGTGCCGAGTTGCCGATCGGCGACCCGAGCCCGTTCCAGTTGCTGAAGCTGACAAACAGCGCCAGGAAGATGGGAATGACGAGAAACACGCCGATGATGAGGATGGCGGGGGCGACAAACGCCCAGCCGTAGCGGCCTTCCGCGCCGCGGATGCCCGTGCCCCGATAGCCCGTGCCGCGATAACTCTGTGCCATGGTGCTCTCCCTGGTCAGGATGGACCGAATAGTCAGGATGATCGGGCCTGCCGGAACTGACGTTCCGGCCGGCCCGACCCGCGGGGGGTGCTAGTTGCCGTTCGCTTCGTCGAGTGCAGACTGCAGATTGGTCTGCAGGGTGCCGAGGATCTTCTTCGCATCCCCTCCGACGAGCGTTTCGAGTTGCGCGTTGAAGTCGCTGATGACCGTCGCAGACCCGGCAAAGTTCACCGGGCTCACCGCATACTCGGCTCCGGCCACGAATGAGGCGTTCTCCGGGTATTTCTTCGCGTACTCGGCGGCACCGGACTTGGTGGACGGGATGACGCCGAAGGCGTCTGCCGCGGCCAGCTGCTGCTTATCAGAGGTGAGATACTCGACCAGCGACACTGAGGCATCCCTCGTATCAGAGTTGGCAGGAATGCCCCAGCAGTTGGTGAACGTGAACGTCGACGGGCCTTTCGGACCCGCGGGGAGCTCGAAGGCCGCGTAGTTCGTGTCGGGGAAGTCGCCCTTGATGCCCTTGATCCAGGGGCCCTCGATCACCATTGCCGCTTTGCCAGCACCGAGTGCTTCGCCCGACCAGCCCGCAGAGATCTCTGACGGCCACTTGAGCACGCCAGCATCGTGCAGCTTCTGGAGATATTCGAGGCCGGCAACGTTCTCATCGCTGTCCGCGGTAACTTTGTCACCGTCGACCAGCTGTCCACCGGCCTGGTTCATGAACACACCGGCGCGAGCATATTCGAGTCCGAACGAGAGACCCACCGTCGTCGGCGTGGTCAGCTTTGTGGCCGCCGCCTGCAGGCTGTCCCAATCGGTCGGGACGTCGGCATCCGTCAAGCCCGCGGCTGCCCACAGGTCGGTGTTGATGATCAGGCCGAGCGTCGAGAAATCCTTCGGCGCGCAGGTGAACGTGTCTTTATAGGTGAAGGTGTCGACCAGCGCCGGGTAGAAGTCGCCGGCATTGCCAAGGTCGGCCGCGTACGGCTCAAGGAAGTTGTTGCTGGCGTAGGTCGAAAACTGGTCCCAGCTCATGTAGAACAAGTCGGGCGCGTCATCACCGGCGAAACCCTGGCTCAGCTGCTGCGTCAGGTCACTCGCTGCGATTACTTCCACCTCGGCGTTGTTATCTGCGGCCCACGCATCGGCCGCGCTCGTCACCGCCGCGGTCTCGGCATCACCACTCGAGCCGATCAATATGGTCAGTTTCTGCGGTCCGGCGGTCGAGTCTCCGCCCGCGCTTGCGCACGCTCCCAGGCTGGCGACAACCCCTACGGTGAGCAGGGCGGCGCCCCATTTCCTGTACTTCATTGCATTTCCTCTCGATAGTGATTGCCGGCTGCAGTGCTGCCGACTTCGGTGCTTTCGATCTCGGTGCTTTCACTCTCGTCGACGGGCACCAGGTGACTCGACCGGCGGACGACAAGTTTCGGGGTGATCAGGCGGTGGCGCGTATCGGGACCGCCGGCCTCATCATCGGACCGTTCTTCTCCGTGGGGGAGCACGCGACGGCCCGTCGCGCCCATGAGCAGCTCGAGCGTTCCCGCCGCGACCTGGTCAAGTCGTTGTTCCACGCTCGACAGGCCCACGGCCTGCGCTACGGCGGTGTTGTCGAAGCCGATGACGGGGAAGGATTTGCGGCCGGCCTCGTTGACGGCCATCATCGCCCCGAGCGCAACCGAGTCGCTGACGCAGACGAGGGCATCGAGATCGTGTTCTGCCGCAAACATGGTCTCGATGAGGCGGCGAGCCTGCGGTACGCCCTCTTCGGTTCGGGTGGTGAGCAGCTCGAGCTGCGCTTCGTCCAGCCCGAAGGCTTCGACCATTGCGGTCGCCCAGCCGCGACGTCGCTCATCACCGGTTCCCGATCCCGCGGGCCAGCCGAAGTAGCCGATGCGGGTCAGCCCGCGACCGATCAGATGCCTGGTTGCTTCGTAGTGACCGGCGAAACCGTCGACGTCCACCCACAGGTGATTGCGGGCATCCATATCGGCACCCCAGGGGCGCCCGAAGCTGACAAAAGGTACGCGCTCGGCGATGAGCCAGTCGATGCGAGGGTCTGCATAGCGAGTGGCGGTCACGATGAAGGCGTCGACGTCGGCGCCGTCACGCAGGGTGCGGTACTGCTCGACCTCATCATCGAGGTCGGTTGCCGTGAACAGCATGATGCGCATGCCGCGCTCGGCGGCCTGTTCGGTGAGGGCATGAAGGTACCGGTCGAGCACCGAGCCCGAGATCCCGTTCGTCACCGGGTCAAGGCGGATGCCGATGGTCGACGACTGACGAGTGCGAAGCCGGCGCGCTGAGGCGTTCTGCCGATATCCCAGTTCGGCAATGGCGGCCTCGACACGGCCGCGGGTGGCCGGCTTGACGATCTCGGGCGAGTTCAGCACGTTAGAGACGGTTTGGCGGGAGACACTCGCGACGCGGGCGACATCCTCGACAGTGGGCAGCTGTGCCACATCGGCCTCCTTTGGCCACTCGTCGTGCGCTTATTGAACGATCAAACTCTGGGATGACCTCGTCACGCGTACTCAGTTGCGCCGCTCACTACCGAGGGGACGAGCTGATGGCACGCGGGGGCGGCATCCCAAAGTTTGATCGATCAAATACTAAGTGTTACGTTACCTCGGTAGCCGAAAAAGTCAACCGGGTTGCCACTTCGAGTTATCACACCAATTCACTGAGGAGTCGTGAGAATACTCATGGATGCCCACCTGCCGACAGAGCACACCCTCCTTCAACCCCGCTACGAGCCCGGCCAACAACCCCTTCTGCAGCCGCTACTGCACAACGAAACTGTGGTGTTGCGGGCACCAACGCAGGTCTGGTCGGCCGAGGACGGATCGCTCGGGTCTCGGCCCATCCACGGCATCTATTTCTCGGATGTTCGCATTGTCTCCGCCCAGTCGATCTTCGTCGCCGGTGCCCCGCTGGAGCATCTCATCACCGTGCCCAGAGGTGCCGACGCGGCCGCGTTCGTCTCCCTCGCCCGTCAGCTGGACGACGTGACGCCCGATCCGGGCGTGCGGGCCGAGCACCTGCGAACCGCCACCGTGACCGGCGTCACTGAGCGGCTCGAGATCATCTCGCGGCTCGACCACGAGCTTGTCGCCGAGGTGCGAATCGACTTCGTCGCCGACGCCACCAGCATGGACTTCATCAAGTCAGGCTTGAGCGCGGACTCGTCCCCGGTGGTATCGACGGGCAATGCTCCCTCCGGCGGCGCGGTGTGGTCTGGCGAAGACGTGTCGGTCGGCCTCGTGGCGCAAGGTGCGTCCGTCACCGCCGACTCGATCTCGTGGAGTGTGACCGTCCCGGCGGGCGGTTCCGCGACCGTCTCCTGGTCGTACACCGCCACCGACGAACTCGCCGTCGTGCGAGGGGCGGTGGGTCCAGCACCGTGGGTCGTGCCCGAACTGCATGCCGACGACGATCGGCTGGGGCGGTGGGCATCCCGAGCCCTCAATGATCTCGACGCCCTTCGACTGAGCCCCACCGCGCGGCCCGACCAACAATTTTTTGCCGCCGGCGCTCCGTGGTTCTTCACCCTGTTCGGGCGTGACTCGATCTGGGCCGCGCGATTCATGTTGCCCCTCGGAACCCGCATCGCCGCAGACACCCTTCGCGTTCTCGCGGGCCTGCAGGGCACCACCCCGGTCGCCGACACGGCCGAGGAGCCGGGCAAGATTATGCACGAGCTGCGGCGCGTTGCACTCGAGATTCCCGCGGAGGGCCTGCACCTGCCGCCGCTGTACTACGGCACCGTCGACTCGACCGCGCTCTGGATCTGCCTGCTGCACGACGCCTGGAGGTGGGGGATGCCCGTCGAGGAGGTGCGCGCATTGCTGCCCCACCTCGAACGCGCCCTCGAGTGGATGCGCGACTTCGGCGACTCCGACGGCGACGGCCTGCTCGAGTATGCGGACAAGACCGGTCGCGGCCTTTCGAACCAGGGCTGGAAAGACTCGGGTGACTCCGTACAGTGGCGAGACGGAACGCTGGCGACCGGCCCGATCGCCCTGGTCGAGGTACAGGCCTATGCGTACGAGGCGGCCATACACGGGGCAGACCTGCTCGACGCGTTCGGTGCGAACGGCTCCCCCTGGCGCGAATGGGCTTCGCGCCTGCGCACCGCGTTCCACGACAAGTTCTGGATCGAGGATGCCGATGGCGCACACCTTGCCATCGCCCTGGACTCCGCCAAGAATCCCGTGGACACCGTCACCAGCAATATCGGTCACGTGCTCGGCACCGGAATTCTCGACCAGCGGCAGGCCGCGCTCGTGGCCGCTCGACTCGTCGCGCCCTCGCTCAACTCGGGTTATGGCCTCCGCACCATGTCCACGGACTCCGCCGGATACTGGCCACTGAGCTACCACGGTGGGTCCGTCTGGACGCACGACACCGCGATCGCGATCGCCGGTCTGGCGCGGGAGGGGTTCCGGAACGAAGCCGACGAGCTGACTCGCGGGCTGCTCGCCGCGGCATCCGGCTTCGACTACCGGATGCCGGAATTGCACTCGGGTGACTCCGCCACCGAGTTTGCACGTCCGGTGCCCTATGCGGCGGCCTGTCGGCCACAGGCCTGGTCGGCCGCGTCCGCGATCTCGGTGCTGGCCAGCGTGCTCGGGCTCGCGCCGGATGCCCCCGATGGAACACTAGGTATAGCTCCCACAAAAGCCGTCGGTGCCATGACCGTCAACGGCCTCGTGTTCGGCGGAGTCACGGGTGGCGTGGTGATCAACTCGGCCGGGGAAGTCACGAGCGGCAGCCTGCCGTTCGTCGTCGGCTGACCACGCTGCCCGAGTTCCCCGAAGTGGGGGGGCTGCGTTCGCGTGGGCCTGAGCTCGCCCTGGTCGTTGTCGTACTCTTCACTATCGACAGCGCAGTCATCGGCGCCGTTGCCTCGGCTTCGGCTTCGGCTCTTTCATCGGTTTCGGGTTTCTAGTGTCGTGCGCTGGTAGTTCGTTGGAGAAAACGTCATCCGCTCATCGTCTGCGCTGTTTCGGGGCGACTGCGGTGTGGCGCGCGTACGCACTTGTCCCAGACGTGCGCAGAAGCCGCGGGGAAGGCGGGGCGGCGCACGCAAGACGGGCTCCGACCTATGGCGAGGGCCGCATCGGTCGCAGTGACCAAACCTCACCAGCAAATTTCAGACGCCGGGCATTTAGCCCGGTATTGCTACCCGCGACTCGCCTGCCGCTTGCTCAGGGTCGCGATCACCTGGCGGGCGATCATGCGGCCAGCGCGATTAGCGCCGATGGTGCTCGCCTGGGGTCCATAGCCCGCAAAGAACACACGCGAGTCACCGAGGGCGACTCCGGATGCTACAGACACCCCGCCGCCCTTTTCGCGAAGTTTAAGCGGAGAGAGGTGGCGAAGTTCCGGCCTGAAACCAGTCGACCAGATGATCGCATCCGCTTTGTGGAATGTCCCGTCGAGCCACCTGACGCCTTCCGGCTCAATTAAACTGAACATCGGTCGGGGTTTCAGCAGGCCGCGATCAATGCCGGCCTGGATGCGTCGCGTACGTGGAACCCCTGTGCCGCTGACAATGCTGGGCAGCGCGCGGCCGGCGCGTGCGGCCTCATCCTGCAATTTCACTGCCTCGACTCGTGCCTCAAGGTTGAGTCCACCATCTTCCAGGAAGTCGATCGGTCGCCTGCTGACCCAGATCGTCTCGGCCGCAACATTTTCCAGCTCGAGCAGGAATCCGATCGCGGACGTACCTCCCCCAACGACGACGACGCTCTGGCCTTCGAAGTCTTGCGCCGACACGTAGTCATTGGTGTGGATGTGCCTGCCGGTGAAGGAGCGCAACCCCGGATACCAGGGAATGAAGGGAGCACCCCAGGTGCCCGTGGCGTTGACCACGGTCTCGGTCGTGACCTGCTGCACGTCATCCCCATCAGCAAGAGTGACAATCAGATCGGCGTCATAGTTTTCGACAGCCGTGACATCGGCAGGCCTGACAACCTGGAAGCCGAAATGGTCTTCGTAACGCTGGTAGTAGTCCGCAACGACGTCCCTCGCGGGAGAGTGCCGATCTGCAGTCTCGAAGCTCACACCGAGCTCATCGAACCCCGGAAGATCGTTGATCTTATGAGCTGATCCGATGCGCAGGGCCTCCCAGCGAAACTGCCAGGCGCCACCGGTTGTCGGCCCGCGATCGAGGAGAACGAAATCGTTGCCGGGGTCGAGCCCGAGTCGTTTCAGGTAGTACGCAACTGACAGTCCAGCCTGTCCGGCACCAATGACCACAACGGAGGTATCGGTGTTGGCGGAGGTCACCCGACAACGTTAGTCGTCGCGGCTGAGACGGGCGAGAGCTGCGGTGATCTGGCGGAGGCCGCATGCTAAACTAAGGCCTAGTTTTCATCCATCCCTGTTCGCTCGTTCGCCGGGTTGCGCTCTTTGGTGCGCAGGCCAGTGCACCGGGACAGACGTATGAGGGGGTCTCGCATGGGACGCGGCCGTCAAAAGGCGAAGCACACGAAGGTCGCACGAGACCTCAAGTACTTTAGTCCGGACACCAACTACGGTGCCCTCGCGAAAGAACTCGGGACTCCAGGGGCTGCGGTCGACCCGAAACTCGAGGAAGACCTGGAGAAATGGCCCGAGTTCGCGGGCGCGACACCCGTGGAAGATGACGAGGACGATCCGTACATCGATCGTTACGCGACGGACCAAGACGACGAAGACGAGTCGCGGAGCGCCTAGCTCAGGCTAACCCCGTTCCTCAGGGACGGGACGGTGACCGCGCCCGGTGATCGCCCCTGCCAGTACCGCTCGACACCGCTCTTGACCGAGCGACGGGTAGTGACCGGGTCCGGATGTTGATAACTCCTGCAGATCGTGCCAGGCGACCTGAGAGATCGGCGCAATTCCGGGGCCCGACGTGCGACTCCGCGCTCGATTGCAGGAGTTATGAACATCGCGCCCTGGTCAGTGGAGCGCCGTGGGCGTGCCGCGCACCGTGGACTCAGTCGGCGAACGCGCCGATCAGGCGCACGGCGCCCCCGTTAATGCCCTTGGCGCCCTGGGCGAAGCCCGTGAGGTCGCGGACTGCGGTGTGCACCCGCCCGATCTGCCATGAGTGGATGCCGTCGGCCGTCAACGCCGCCATGATCCGGCCCGCAGACTCAGGGCTCACCACCGCGATCATGCCGATACCGAGATTCCAGGTTCCTTCGGCGCTCTCGAGGGTGGAACCCGCGAGAGCAGACAACACCCGGAATACCGGGGGCGGCGACCAGCTGGAGCGTTCGACCTGTACCCACGAGCCCACGGGAAGTACGCGTGCCAGGTTCGCCGCAATGCCACCGCCCGTGACATGGCTGAGAGCATGTACTCCCCCGCTGGGAAGCACACGAAGCAGGGCTGCGGTGTAGAGACGGGTCGGCTCCAGCAGCACCTCGCCGACGATGCCTCCGAGGTCATCTGACCGATCGGTGTACCCAATGTCGCGCGAGGCGAGGACGTGCCTCACGAGCGAGAACCCGTTGCTGTGCAGGCCCGATGACTCCATTGCGACGACCACGTCGCCATCCTGAACCAGGTGCGCACCGAGCATCGCCTCGGCTTCGACCGCGCCAACCGCGGCTCCGGCGACGTCGTAATCGTCCGGCCCGAGGAGCCCAGGATGCTCGGCCGTTTCTCCGCCGACCAGTGCCGTCCCGGTCGCCGAGCATGCCTGCGCAATGCCCGCCACGATCTCGGCGATCCTTGAGGGAACCACGCGACCGCAGGCGATGTAGTCCGTCATGAACAGTGGTGTTGCCCCCACCACGATGATGTCGTCG
>NZ_JANLVV010000378.1:0-1114 GCF_031364185.1 Salinibacterium sp.
GCGGCCGCCTCCGCGGATCGGTCATCACCATCATGTTTCTTCGAACTCACAGCATCCAGTGTCGTAGTCATCACGGCACCCTTCCCGCCACGCTCACGCGCGGCGCGTCAAGCCGGAAACACCTTTTAATGCACAGTCCCATGTCCTGAGACATCACACCCGGATTCCCGGGGCACGCGCCCCGTACCCGATGCCGATTGCAGGAGTTATGAACATCGGAGCCGTGCAAGGGGCTGTAATGACAGCGCAGATGGCGCAGAACGCCGAGCGCCGCACGACGGGCGGGCCAGCGTTAGCCGACCCGCCCTGGGCGGAGTTACGGGAGCGTTAGAACTTGATTACGAGGCTCGGGAATGCGGTTGAGCCCTGCAGCGAATCACTTCCGAGGTAGCGGGCTGTCAGCAGGTGGATGCCCCTGCCAAGTCCCGTGATCGGCACCGTTACCCGGCCATTGTCGGCTGCCGCCAGGGTCACGGTGGTGACCTTGCGGGTTCCGTCGTAGATCGCGATCTGCCCTGTTGGAACGACTCCACCTTCGCCGCTCACCGTCACGGCGTAGGCGACCGGCTTCGTCCCAAACACGAGCGTGCGGTTGACCGAACCAGAGGTGGAGCTGGAGCCCTTCTGCACGATTACCTCGGCTGAGGTGGCGGAGCCGTCGAGACTGCCCTCCTTGCTGGCGACGACGGTGACGGTGATCTTCGTGCCGGCATCCGCCGCGACGAGCACGTAGCTCGCCGCAGTCGAGCCGACGATCGCAGTCCCGTTGCGGTTCCACTGATAGGCGAGAGTCGGGTTATCGACGCTCCAGGTTGCCCCGGTCGCGGTGAGGGTGCGCCCGACTCGCGGTTGGCCGCTGATCACCGGTGCCGTGAGCTTCTCGATCGGCACGGCGATGGCCGTAATCTCGATCGGGACTTCGACCGACGTCCCGGCCTCGGGTACGCCAATAGTGAGCACCAGGGTGCCAGCTGGTGTTCCCGCGGGAATGGTGATGGTGACGGATGCCCGGCCGCCGCTATCCGTCGTGTCGACGATCGCGGGGTCGATCACAGCGGAGCCGAGTTTGACGCCGCCAGCGCTCACCACCGCTGTGCCTGCGGCCGGAGCCGAG